>MGVM01000051.1:11807-20812 GCA_001800495.1 Elusimicrobia bacterium RIFOXYB2_FULL_48_7 | reverse complement strand
TCGCCGCAGGCGCCGTGGAAAAAATAGGGATGGGCACGCTCTATAGGGTGCTGATGCCCCTGCTTGAAGATGCTGACATTGAAGTCAGGAAAAGCGCCATACAGGCCGCGGGCGCTCTCCAGCACCCTAAACTTGTCCCGGCACTGATAAACAACATCAGTAACAGCGAGCTCAGGCCCGCGATAATAAAAAGCCTGGTAAAAGGCACCGACGCCGTGCTTCCCGCCTTGGAAGAAGTTTACGCGCTTAAGCCGGAAAACAGGGAGCTGGTCGCTTACCTTTACGGCAGGATAAAAACCCGCGAAGCGGCAGCCCTGCTGAGGGCGAAACTGAACGAACCGGACAGGGGCGTGCTGCTGGAAATATTCCATTCATTGGAATTGTGCAGGTATGTGCCGGACAGGAAGGACGCGCAAACCCTGGAAAAAATACTCGCCGGCTGGGCGCAATACGCTGCGAAAATAATGTTTGCCCTGGGGGACCTTGAAAATACCGGTTTCGCTGGCAGCGAAACCAGCCATGCAGACGGCCGGGACGCCCTGGTACACGAAGCGCTCAAACAGGAATTAAGAAAAATAAAGGAAGTATTCTTCTCCATTATTTCCATGCTTTACCCAAATTGCGGGGTAAAAGATGCCAGGTTCAGCTATTTCTTCGGCGACTCGGAGGAAAAAAAGGCCGTGGCGGTTGAGTTGCTGGATGATATCCTGGACAAGAACCGGAAAAAATACATCCTGCCCGTGATCGAGGACTCGGTTCCCGCTACTTCCAGGGAAGCCCTTGGACAGCTGTTCCCGGAAAAACTCCTGGGCAGAAAAAACCGGCTGGAGGAAATCCGCGAAGGCGGCGCCTGGCAGAACGAATGGCTCAAAACCGTCGCCGCTCATTCGCTTGAAAAAAGCCGCGATAGCGGCCCAGTCGTGGACATGGTCATGACCCTCCACAAAGCCAGCATTTTCTCCGAAATACCCGACGAGATACTCGCCAAGATGGCCAACTACGTGCAGGTAAAAAAATACCCGGCCAATACCCCGGTTTTCCGCAAGGGCGACGAGGGGTCCACTCTTTACATCATTGAAAGCGGAAGCGTGAAAGTTCATGTGGGCGCAAGAATAATTACAGAACTCAAAAGCGGCGATATTTTCGGAGAATTGTCCGCGCTTGACCCCGAGCCAAGGACCGCGGACGTTACAACTACCGCCGATTCAGTTATTCTCTGCATCACGCACGCCGATATTTACCGCATTATCAACGAATGGATAGAGGTTGCGGAGGGCATTATCCAGATTTTGTGCCAAAGGATAAGGAAAACATTCGCGGAGGGGACTATCCAGAAAAAGGGGATGGTTTTGCCGGAAGCGGAGAACGCTGTTCCTGAAGCAGCCGGGCGCCGGGAAGAAAAAACAAAGCTAACGGGCATTGAAAAACTGCTGGTTTTAAGGACCCTGGGCATTTTTAACGGCGTTCCGGACAATATACTCCATAACCTTTCAACAATCTCCAACGAACAGTTCCTGAAAGCCGGGGCCGCGCTGTTCAACAAGGGCGATTCAGGGACGTCCATGTTTATCATCGTAAAAGGCAGGGTAAAAGTGCATGACGGCGATAAAACAATAGCGGTGCTGGGCGACAGGGAAATAATAGGCGAGCTCGCGGCATTATCCAGCGAAACGCGCTCCGCTTCGGTAACAGCCCTCGGCGGCACGCGGCTGCTGAAAATCACGCAGGAATCACTTTATGAGATAATGTGGGACCAGAGGGAAGTGGCAATAGAATTTATCGAGATTTTGACAGGCAGGCTGCGCGATCTGATGAAGTAGTTATTCCATGTCCGACATATCCATCATTGAAGGCAGGTTTTCTTCCTCGTCCTCCGCGTCCGCGTCGTCTTCCTCATCTGCGCTTTTCTTGATGCTTTTAGCTTTCTTGATTTCTTTTTTTGGTTTTTCTGCTTTAAAAAGCCCGTCATTCACGTTTTTATTCACGCTCGCCTCTTCCACTGTGGTAATTGAGGCGATTTTGCCGTTTACAAGCACTTCAACGTCAAACGGAAGTTCCAGGAGCCTGCCGACCTTCGTGTAATCGGACAGGACAACTGTAACGGTTTCTTTTTTAGGCCCGGGACACTCGTATTTCCGCAGGAGCAGGTTCTTACAGTCAACCCAAATCCTTGAAAACGTTTTTTTACCCGCGAACACAACCTTGTAACATTCATCACCGCAAATTTCTTCTGTTCCGGCAAGCTCAGCTTTGCCGTCAAGGCGGTTCCACCAGTGTTCAAACAGGGACTGGGACGCGCCTGCCGTCGCGCCTGCCGTCGCGCCTTTCCCGTCATGTATTGTTATTGTTTTTGTTTCATTTTCCTCGCCGGGATTTACTACGGACTCAACCCTGGATTTATCGCCCTTCCTGAAAATGGTTACTTTATGCGTTACCGTTGTTTTTGAATCCTTAACAACAGATTCCAGTGATTGCTTTATGATGATGGTTTTTATATCCCTGTCATAATTCCTGTATTTTTCCTGTATTTTTTTGTTAATATCAGCCCAGCCCTCATTTTTAGTATCCTGCTGAACAGCGGAACTGTATATAGCCGCGGAAACCAGCAGGTTAAATAATATAATGGAGAATAATATTTTTTTCATTTGAATTATCTCTTTTGGTTGAGATGAAGATACCGTGTCATTCAATATAAAACTACCAATTTCATGTTATGGGGAGATTTTCACGGCATTGTGCTTCAGGAATTCCAACCAATTTAACCGCCAGTTTTAAACTATCTTCTATCTTGCTTGATGCGCTATGGATTCTCAAACTTAGGCCCCACCCCTTGTCCATATTGATTGTAAATGTGCTATTAGAGTCTTTGTCGAACCCGATATTATAAATTTGCGTTGGCAATGTCGGAATTGGAAAATTATGAGCAGCTTTTTGTTTTCCTGCAGGTTGGTTTAAAGTCCCATTGAAATTAAATGCTTGTAAACATACGGAATGTTTTTTATGTTCTACTATAACTTTATAAAAATCTTTTTCACCGATAAAATATTTTAACAAATTACTGCATGCAATTGCTTCATGTGTACTAGATTGCCTTAAGATTTCGTTTTTTATTTCATCCATTAATGGTTTATATATCAAGGTGTCTTTGTTTGTAATACCCGCCCAACTTGTAACGCCTGAATTTTTAACTGAATCTAATTTCAAAAATATCAAGGATATATTATTAAGGTAAAGTTTGCTTGAATCTAATTTTAGCCACTGTTTTCCAATATCAATGCGAGGGCTAATTCTTGGATGTTTTAGGTCATAATGATTATGTTTGCACGAAATCCCAAGCTCCCAGTTGTTTTTTTCTGATTTCATAAATATTCTAATTGCTAGGACATCACGAACGTCGCCTTCTATGCCTTTTTTGTCAGGTTGTATTTCTAGGGTAATGATATCTTTAAAACCTTTCACTGGGTAAATGAGCCTAGGTTCCAAATCTTTAAGCCTAGAAGCCATTACAAGGCCAGCTTTTAATAATAATTCTTTATGTGCATGTACAGTTAGATTGTCGAAATTATCCTTTGCATTTTTATAAGAAATGTTATCAACTAAATTACATGTTAACCCTTGCCCAAAAGTGGCAATTGTACCTTCAAGCCCCTTTAAGCAAGCATATTCGAATGCTTTTCCATGTTCAGTTTGATTTGGCATATATTTTTGCCCTTTTTTTTGTCTTTTTTTGTTTAAGTGATTTTGTTTTAGCTATTTTAGAGTATTTCTTGTATTTTTTCTTTAATTTTTTTTGAATTTCCTGAAAATATTTTGTTAAAGGGCTACTAGCGCGAAAAGTTATTGCTGGTTGGGTAAATGATTTTGTGTACTGATTTATGCCGATGATATATTCCTGTATATCTATCATTATTTTATTTGCAATAGCTTTTGCAAATTCGACAGGAACGGCATTGCCTACCATTTTGTAGCCATCGGATATATCTTTATAATAAAAAGTGAAGTTATCTGGGAATGTTTGGATACGGGCACATTCTCGAACTGATAAACGCCTATATAAATGTTCTTTACCCGGAACAAAAACTCTTTTGTTTTGTTCTATGAATTTCATTCTAGGAGCTTTTGGATGAATGGGCGCATGCCTTCCACCAGCCTGGATGGTAAAAGATTGTTCATCCCAACCCCTTACCCTATTTCTTGACATATAAATTGAAGAAAAACCGCCATTCATATATTCATGATTTTTAATTTTAAGCGATAGGCCGTTCGTTTTATTAAATTGTTGGGCAGGGACTGGTTCAGGCAAATCCTTAATTGCATCTTTTAATGTTATTAAGGAATTAGAACCGGTTGGAAAAGTAAAATTCTTTTGCATTATCTTATTATAACCTACAATAATTACACGTTCCCTGTCTTGTGGTACATTATAATGTTTAGCATTTAACAATTCGAAAGTAACATTATATCCTATTGAAGAAAAGCCAGATATTATAGAATCAAATGCCTGTTTATGCATTTCACTCAAAATTCCTGAAACATTTTCTGCTAAGAAGAACAAAGGTTTTAAATCTCTTAAAATTCGTATATATTCAAAAAAAACCTTTCCTCTGTCATCATTGATACCACGGTTTGCCCCAGCTTCGCTCCATGATTGGCATGGAGGGCCGCCAATTATCCCGTGTAAGCCTTGAGGCAAGTCAAGAGAATGAATATCAAGAATGCTTCTTTTATCAAGCTTTGTGTGAGGGAAATTATGTTCAAATGTTTCCCATATAGTGCTATCAAATTCATTGGCCCACATAATATCAAAACCCGCTTTTTCAAAGCCGAGGTCTAGGCCACCACAGCCGCTAAAAAGGGAAGCTATTTTAATAGGGTATTTTATATTGTTTTTATTTTCTTGATACATTTCTGTAAGTCCCCTTTGATTTCTTGTCCCCAAAACCTTAAAACCTGCCAACCAAGCCTTCTTAACTTCAAGTTATTCTGTTTATCCCGTTTTATTGTTCTCTCGATTTTTGGTATCCAGTAACCGCGATGTGCCTTAATCCTGTTCTTTTTGTTCTTCCATTTATAACCGTGCCAAAATTCACCATCAATAAATACTACTAATTTCTTTTTTAAAAGTACAATGTCCGGCTTACCGGGTAACGGATGACCGTAACCCTTAAACCTAATATTTGCTTTTCGCAAAGCATTCCGTAATATAATTTCTGGCTTTGTTTTTTCACTCTTGATTTTCTGCATTAAAGATGACCGAAATGCAGAGGTGTGGAATTTATACACCATATTTTTACTGCTCTTAAGCCCCATTTTTATTTTTTGGTACCTTATATTCGGTTTTGCTTTCTTTTACAGATAGCAATTCCCCAATATGATACTCCTGTATTTCATTAGGCGTATTTTTCCCAGTAAACCAGCGATTGACCGTACAATAGGAAACTTGCAATTCCTTTGCAAGGTTTTGCTGGGAAATTCTGTTTTTTAGCCGGTATTCTTTTAATTTTTGAATAGTATCCATAATTGCAATATGTAGCATACTATAGCAATTTGTATCATATTGTCAAGTCGAACTTCATAAAAATTGATTTACATTCTTCCATTTCATATAATATTTTAAAGAAAGGAAACAAAACGATTTAAATCAAAGGGTAGGTTTATTATGGCTAAGAAAGAAGTGAAACAAAATAAAATATCCAAGCCGAGATGCGGATTATGCGGCAAAGTTAGAAACCTAACAAAAACCGATTGTTGCGGGAATTGGATTTGCGATGACGAGCATAAATATAAGGCTTTTTCATACGCCAGGAATAGCTGCCACAGGAACCACAGCAGGTATACCCTTTGTGCTTATCATTTCAATGAGGGGCATGAGGGTGAATGGCAAACATGCCGGAAATGCTGGAATTCCTTTGAGGCCGAGATGTATGTGTGGTATGGGACAAACGAGTATAATTTCGTTAAGTTAAAAAATCCTCCTGATTATAAACCTACCCGGTGTGCTAAGTGCGAAATAGTTATTAAACTGAGCACGGATGGCCATAGTATAAGCGGGGGCAAATATTTGTGTGTAGAATGCAGTGACAGAGAAACAGAGAATAGAATCAAACAATTTGAAAGCGATAAAGCAAACAAATAGCCCGCCTCTCTTTAACCATTCGGGAATACATTCCTGTTTAGTTAATTTGTCAAAATAGCGTAAAATTGAAAGTTATATCCTACCGTTTTTTAAAGCGGAATTTATTGCGGTTTTTTTTCCATTGGTGTTTCTGCCCTTGATGCTGGAACCCGGCTGCGCCGGGTTTTCCAGTTGAAGCGCCTGCCCTGAAATCAATGAACCCGCGCTGTACATTGGCCCGTTCCAGCCGCACGCGGACCTGGTTGCCGACATCAAGCTTGCCGAAGCCGCTCAGCAGTTTTCCTTCCACCGGCGGGTTCACCAGGCGCACCCAGGTGCCCTTGTCCGACACGCCCGTGACAATCGCGTCAAAACTTTCCCCGATCCTTTTTCCAAGCAGCAGCGCCGCGGCGGATTTTTCAACCTGCCGCTCTACTTTCTTTGCCGCGTCTTCCTGCTCTGTGCAGTGGAACGCCAGTGATTCCAATTCCTCTTTAGTATAAGGAAGAGGGCTTCCCGCAATCGCCGCTTTAAGCAGGCGCTGGGTTATCAGGTCGGGAAAACGGCGGTTCGGCGCGGTGGAGTGCGCGTAATCCTTTACCGCCAGGCCGAAGTGCCCGACAGAAGTGTCTCCCGGCATCTCCACTATATATTCGCCGGCTCCCAGCAGTTTGATAACACTTAGGGAAAGGTCCGGAAATGTGACAGGGTCAGCGGCTCTTTGCTGAAGAAGGAATTTATCCAGGGGTTTCGGGTTAGGCACTGCCGGCAGGGTGCAGCCCCGTTCGGCGGCAAGCGCCACGATGCGGTCCCAGCGCTTGGGTACGCGCACCACGCGGCGTATTGACGGGAAATTCTTCGCCGCCAGGAACCGCGCGGTGACTCCGTTAGCGGCTATCATGAAATCTTCAATAATATCCTGGGCCCTGTTTTGTCCCGCGGCCTGCAGGTCCTTGAGTTCGTCTCCCAGGAATACCGGGCGGGCTTCCACGGTCTGCAATTCAAGGGCGCCGCGCTCGTGCCTGAGTTTTTTTAGTTTTTGGGCTATAGTGTCCTGCAGCTGAATGGCTTCTTCCAGGCCCCTGACCATGGTGACTTCCCGCGGCACGGAGGCGGCTCCGGTCAGCCAGGCGGAGACCCTGTTATAGGTAAGCTTCGCGCGGTTGCGGACCAGGGCTTCATAAACGCTGGAATCCTTAAGCGCCCCATGGGGGCCCAGCCGCATCTCGATAACTACCGCGGGGCGGTCCGCCTCGAGATTCAGAGACGTGAGCCCGTTTGAAAGTTTTTCAGGGAGCATGGGAAAGGTTTCGGCCACGGTGTACACTGAGGTTGTATTGTATTGGGCGTGGGCGTCGAGCGCTGTGTTTTTCCTGACCAGCGCATTCACATTGGCGATAGCTACAAAGGCCATTACGTCGCCGGCGTCCTGGGTCCTGGCATATGTCAG
This sequence comes from Elusimicrobia bacterium RIFOXYB2_FULL_48_7, assembly GCA_001800495.1. Taxonomy (GTDB): domain Bacteria; phylum Elusimicrobiota; class Endomicrobiia; order CG1-02-37-114; family XYA2-FULL-39-19; genus OXYB2-FULL-48-7. The sequence continues at coordinate 13,247 of MGVM01000051.1, read as the reverse complement.
CTGGTCGAGGTCAAGGGAGTCGTCGTTATCAATGGAGCACCAGGCAAGGTTCCTGAGGTCGCGGCACTCCTGCTCAACTTTCAGCGCCGGGCCCTGCAGTTTATCAAGTTCTGCGAGCGCCTCGGCCGAAAAATCGGGATAGAGCCCGTGCTCCTGCATTACCCTGCGGGCTATTTTCTGCAGTATCGGGCGGTCTCTTTTGTCAGCGTTTGTGTTTGGCATCATTTTACCTCTGTATTAATTTTATCTTATTAAGCGGGTTTAGTCAAAATTCTCGGTAATTTCAAGTATTATGTGTATTTTTAAAGGTTTAGACTCCCAAGACTTTACATAAAATGTTCTTTATTCATTTTTCTTTCCTCATTATAACTACTCGTTTTTCATCATGCTCCTCAAGCTTAAGCCCATACTGCTTACCGATATACGAAAAGGTCTCTAAATGATAAAAGCATACATGGGTTGCATCTGTTTTGTAATGCCAGGATTCAAATTCTTCAATACATCTCCATCGTTCGGTCATAATCATCAGAAAGCCGCCGGGTTTGAGTAAACCCGCGACTTTATTCCATTCTTCAAGCGGTTTGCGAAAATGTTCAACTACTTCCGTAGAAACAATGAAATCGTAGGGATCCGAGGAGCATTTAAAGTCATAAAACGGGTCATAATTATCGCATTGTATGCCCTTTTTTTCCAGCCATTCAGAAACAACGGGCTTCGGGCCGCACCCGTAGTCAAGGCCGTTCATTCCCGATTTAATATACCCCATCATCGGATTCAATATTTGCTCAAGAAAAGCCATATGGCCTGATTGCCCGGCGTTGTACCCGTGAAGGTCATATCTTGCTTTTTCATCCTCATAAGAAGGATAGTACTGCTTACCCGCAAAAATCAATTGGCAGGCCTGGCACCAGAAATAATGCCGCCTGTCGTTTTTTGGATGAATTTCCAGAACCTTATTATTTCCGCATAGTATACAGCATTGCATCCTGATCCTATCGTTAATTATGCTCATTTTATCCCTGCCAATAAAAATGCCACTCGCCTGTATATTATTTACAGGTGTGTGGCAGTTTTTGATAAACCAACCAGCGTTTAAATTATCACATTTGTATTTTAGCAAATATTGCCTTTTCTGTAAAGGAAAAGAGGATTTTATGGAGTATTGCGTCCATAAATGGTATAATAAGGATGAAAATGGAAATAATTAAAACAAAAAACCTGACGAAACAATACGGCAAACTCACCGCGGTGGACGGGATAAATCTGACCGTCAAAAAGGGCGAGATTTTCGGCCTGCTGGGGCCCAACGGTGCCGGCAAGACCACCACGCTGATGATGCTTTCGTCCCTGCTAAAGCCGACTTCAGGCACGGCAGAGGTGAACGGGTTTGGCACAGTCAAGGAACCCAGGAAGGTAAGGGAATCCATAGGGATGGTGTTC
>MGVM01000051.1:10470-11788 GCA_001800495.1 Elusimicrobia bacterium RIFOXYB2_FULL_48_7 | reverse complement strand
AGGTGCTCAGCGCCTATGATAACCTGAAACTTCACGCCCTGCTTTACAACCTGCCGTTGAAATCAATTAATTCAAAGATAGACGAGGTCTTAACCCTCGTGGACCTGGAAAAAAGGAAACACGATAAAGTAAAAAAATATTCCGGCGGGATGCGCAGGCGCATGGAAATAGCGCGCGGGCTCCTGCACGAGCCGCAGGTATTTTTTCTTGACGAGCCCACCCTGGGGCTGGATCCCCAGACCCGCGACCACATCTGGGAATACATCAAGAACCTGGCGGAAAAAAACAGCATGACCATTCTCCTGACCACCCATTACATGGAGGAAGCGGAAAAACTCTGCCACCGCATAGCGATCATTGACCACGGAAAGATCGTGGCGCTGGACACGCCGAAAAATCTCATCGGCGCCCTCGGCGGGGATGTCGTGGCGTTAAGGGGAAACATACAGCCGGAGAAACTGAAGAATATGCCTTTCGTGAAAGAAATAAAGGTCTCGGGAGAGATATACCAGCTTGCCGTGGAAAACGCGGCGAAGAACCTTCAGGAAATTCTCTGCGCCGCGGGCACGGTCGAGCACGTTGAGGTGCATTCGCCCAACCTCAACGACGTGTTCCTGCATTACACGGGCAGGGAGATGCGCGAGGAAGAAGGCGACGCGCTGGAATTCATCCGCGACATGAACTCCGCCACGGGGAACCAATGAAGAGGAATCTTAAAGCCATATACGCGCTCTGGTACAGGGAATACAGGGTTTTCCTGGCTGAAAAAAGCCGCGTGGTTTCCTCCGTGTTTCTCCCGTTGTTCTGGTATTTTATTTTCGGCGGAGGCATCAGCTCTTTCAGTTCCGCGGAAGCTGCCGGCGGCAATTACAAGCATTTTATCTTCCCGGGATTTCTCGCCATGACCATAATTTTCACGGCGATGTTCAACGGCGCTTATATCGTCTGGGATAAAAAAATAGATTTCCTGAAAGAAGTTCTCATAGCTCCGCCGTCCCGCACGGTCGTTTTTATCGGCAAGGTGGTCGGCGGGATGACCGACGCTTTGATCCAGGCATACTTTCTGATGTTCATAGGGATATTCCTCGGCATTCCTTTTACTTTTAAAAGCATATTGCTGAGCATGGTAATCATGTTCATTCTTGCCGCGGGGCTTGTGAGCTTGGGGCTGATAATCGGTTCCTTCATGGAAAGTTTAGAGGGTTTCAGCGTTATCTCCAGTTTTATTGTTTACCCGCTGTTCCTGCTTTCCGGCGCGCTTTACCCGCTTGATAACCTGCCCAAGTGGATGAATACGCTTGTGCACCTTGACCCCGCC
>MGVM01000051.1:1028-10460 GCA_001800495.1 Elusimicrobia bacterium RIFOXYB2_FULL_48_7 | reverse complement strand
CCCCGCCACCTATGCCGTGGATGCCTTGAGGCATGTCATCCTGGGCGTGTCTTCAATGGGGCTGTTTTTTGATCTGTCCGTCATCATCAGTTTTGATATTGTGCTGGTAATCATCGGCACCTGGGCCTTCAGTAGGATGAAATTATAAACAACCATGAAACACAACGAAAAAATCAGGAATATCGCGATTATCGCGCACGTTGACCACGGGAAAACCACGCTCGTGGACCACATGCTCAGGCAAAGCGGCACGTTCAACAGCCGGGAGGATGTCACCGAACGGATTATGGACAATTTGGACCTGGAACGGGAGCGCGGTATCACCATAACCGCCAAGAACTGTTCCATTTCCTGGAAAGACGTGAAGATCAACATTATTGACACCCCCGGCCACGCTGATTTCGGCGGCGAGGTGGAACGCGGAATGAAAATGGCCGACGGCGCCATACTGCTTGTGGATGCCGCCGAGGGGCCGCTGGCGCAGACAAGGTACGTGTTGAAGAAAGCCCTTGAAGCTGACAAAAAAATAATAGTCGTTATTAACAAGATCGACCGCAAGGATGCCCGCCCGAAAGAAGTGCTGGACGAGATCTACCAGATGTTCATGGACTTGGACGCGTCAGACAAACATATAGAATTCCCGATACTCTATTCCATCGGCAGGGAGGGAATAGCGCAAAAAATGCTTGATAAGCCGGGTAAAGACCTGCATCCCCTGTTTGACGCAATCCTGAAACACATCCCCGCGCCTTCGTATGATACCGCCGAACCGTTCCAGATGCTGGTGTGCGACCTCAGCTACTCCGATTATTTCGGCCGGCTTGCAATAGGCAAAATATTCAACGGAACCGCCAAAAACAGCGATGAGCTTGTCTGCATGAAGGAAAACGGCGGGATAGCGTCCCTGAAAGTAACCAAAGTCCAGACCTACGACGGCGTGGAATTAAAGGAAACCCCGGAAGTCAGCCAGGGAGATATCGTGGTGCTGGCGGGTATTGAGGACGTGGTGATCGGCGATACAATCTGCACTAAAGAAAACCCGAAAGCCCTGAAAAGGATAAGCGTTGACGAACCCACGCTCTCCATGCTTTTCTGCGTGAATACCTCGCCCTTTGCCGGCAAAGAGGGAAAATATGTCCAGTCCAGGAAAATATACGAGCGGCTTCAGAAAGAAACGCTGATGAATGTGGCCATTCAGCTTGAAACTACCCAGGATTCCAACGCTTTTATAGTAAAAGGCCGCGGCGAATTCCAGATGGAAATACTTATAGAAACCATGACGCGCGAGGGCTTTGAGCTCAACGTGGGTTCCCCGAAAATAATCTACAAACAGGAAAACGGCAAATTGATGGAGCCCATCGAGCGCCTGTTCATTGATTGCGCGGAAAACTGCATCGGGATTGTCACGGAGAAACTTTCAAACCGGAAGGGCAGGATGGACAATATGATAAACCACGGCACCGGCAGGGTGCGCATGGAATTCACTATCCCGTCGCGCTCGCTTATCGGCTACCGCAACGAATTCATAGTTGACACGGCCGGCACCGGCGTTATAAATTCCTACCTGAAAGGTTATGAGGAACACAGGGGCGATTTTTCAAAACGCCTTACCGGCTCGCTTGTCGCAGACCAGCAGGGCAAGGCCGTTAATTACGCGCTCTACAACCTTGCCCCCAGGGGAACTATGTTTATCTCCCCGGGCGCCCTTGTTTACGAAGGAATGATTATCGGCGAAAATACCCGTGACGAAGACCTGAATATAAACCCCTGCAAAGAGAAAAACCTTACCAATATGAGAAGTTCCACCTCAGATTTTATCCGCGTGCTGACCCCCGCCAAAAAAATGACGCTCGGCCAGTCCATCAGTTTCATAAAAGATGACGAAATGGTTGAGATTACGCCGCTATCCGTCCGCATGAGAAAAACCGTCCTTTCGGCGGACGCCAGGAAACGGCTCCGCTCGGACAGGTTCAAAGAAAACTAGCGAATTTCAAAGCCCCCATCACCGACATCCCGCGTTTTTCGCGCGCCAGGTATTCCTCGTATTTTTCGCAGATAAGCCCGTTAAGCTTTTCCTTGAAAACTTCCCTGTCAAAAACAAGCGCCCGTTCCCTGATAGCATCGCTGTTGAATACATGGTGGATCCTGCCGAACCTGGCGACAGCATCGAACACCGCTTCCGGTGTCTGCTCATGGAAAAAAATGCCGCTGATGCCGTCGGTAACGGTCTCAAGCACGCCGCCCCCCGCATAAGCGATAACCGGCTTGCCGGAGGCCATGGCTTCAACCGGCACCAACCCGAAGTCTTCCTCTCCCGGTGAAATCACGGCCTGGCAGGCGCTGTAATTTTCAACAAGCACTTCATCGCTCACCCTGCCAAGGAATTTGACGTTGGAATTCGCCATGCTTTCAAGGCATTGCCTGTGCGGGCCTTCGCCAATTATCCTTAACGGCAGGCCCAGGCTGTTGAACGCTTTCACCACTATATCTATCCTTTTGTAAGGCACCAGCCGTGAAACCAGGAGGAAGTAATTGCCCGGGCCTGAATTGGATGAAGCCCCGAAATTCCCTACCGTATAATTTCGGGGTATTCCTTTATAGTAATTCCCCGGCGCAACCGGCGGATAAATCACCTCGGCGTCCCTGTTGTAAATATCCTGTATCCTTCCCCTGATGTTCTTGCTTGTGGCAATGAAATTATCCACCTTGCTGCTGGACCAGAGATCCCATATTTTAAGGAATTTGATAATGAGCGGGAGAAGTTTTTTTATCGCCGGGCTGAACTGTTCCTTTTTTATATAGTCGTCAAAACGCCAGGCGAACCGCATGGGTGTGTAGCAGTAGCATATATGGAAAGCGCTGCCCGTATTCGCGCCCTTGGCGAAAGCGCTGGAACTCGAAAGTACCACGTCATAGGAGCTTAAATCAAACGACCTTATCGCGAACGGGTAAAGCAGGAGGTATTTTTTGAAATGTTCCCTCAGGAAAGGCAGTTCCTGCATGAAGGACGGCCTGATGTCCATCTTCCTGAATTTGCGCGGCAGGTTTTCCGGCAGGTAGATGGTAGTGTAAATGGGCGCCGAGGGGTACATTTCATGCATCGCTTCCAGGACCCTTTCGGCCCCGCCGTACTGGTTCAGGTAATCGTGCACAATCGCGACTTTCCGGTTCTTTAGGTTTTCCATAACTGCCTCCCAATGCGCAAGCTGCGCTCCTCTGTTTTCCTTCCACTATAATTCTATCACGCCTATGTGACCCGAATGTGACCCACAAAAAAAATCCAACACAATGCCTTGACACATGCCTGAATATATTGTATAAATATTTACGTAAAACGTTCATTAAACGTACAAGGTAAATAATAAAACAATGCCAAAATACTTAGGGCCCAAGGAAGCGGAGATAATTGCCCGGTTAACTTACGAGAAAACCGGTATTATTACCACCCGGGAGTTTGAACAGCTTTTCGGCAGTATGGTGCTTACCAGGCAGGTAATCTACCAGCTTAAAAAAAAGGGTATCCTGAAACCGGTAATAAGAGGCATTTATTATTTCTCGCCGCTTGAAGCCGGGCCGTCCGGAAAAAGCATTAATGAATTCCTGGTCCCGCCCGCGCTTTTTCCAAGGGGTAATTATTATGTTGGTTATTCAACCATGTATAATTACTATGGTTTTACGGAACAAATATTCCAGGCCTTTTATGTTTTAAACACTTCCCTGCAGAGGGAGCGCGTTATCGCGGGAATCTCGTTCAAGCTTCTCAAGGTGCCGCCAAGCCGTTTGTACGGCCTGGTGAAAACCAAAATCAGGGAAACTGAAGTGACTATCAGCGACCGGGAAAGAACGCTTGTTGACCTGTTTTTTTTCCCCGATCCGGTAGGCGGGTTGAAGAAAGCGGCGGATATCCTGGCTTCCCAGTTGAAGAAAAATGATATTGATATAAAAAAGTTCGTGAAATACGCCGTTCTTTTTCCTAATATATTGACCCGCAAGCGCATAGGGTACTTTCTTGAAAAGAACAAGGTTGCCGCAGAGATTTTACAGCCTTTGCTGAAAAGCGTGGAGAATACTTCCCTTGCGACTCTCTATGGTTCAAAATCGCGCAGTGGGGCAATAGATAAAAAATGGAAGGCCATAATCGATGATACACAGCAATAAGGACGATTTTTTTAAACTGCTTGAATCAACAGCCGCGCAAAGCGGGTTTTCCCTGAATTTGCTGGAGAAGGATTATTACATCACGCTTTTGCTTTCCGGCATTAATTCTCTCAGTAAAGGGCTTGTTTTCAAGGGAGGCACCTGCCTAAGCAAGGTTTATTATTCGTATTACCGTTTGAGCGAGGACCTGGATTTTTCAATGATTCTGCCGGAAGGCCCGCTTACCAGGGCAATGCGCAGGGGTGTTATCAAGCCGGTAAAGGACAGTATACGGCAGTATGTTGAGGGGTTCGGCATGGAAATAGGGGATATCAACAAAGCCGGGCATAACCAGTCCACGCAGTATATTTACATGATTTATTATGATTCAGCTGTCCTGGGAAAGAAACAATCCATCAAACTTGAGATAAGCCTGCGGTTCAATCCGTTGTTTCCGCAGGCCCGCCGGAAAGTAAACCACAAGTTCATTCACCCATTTACAAAAGAGCCGCTTTTTGACGCTGGTGTTGTCAGCTGTCTTGACTTGAAAGAGCTTGTGGCGGAAAAAATGAGGGCTGCCGCTACCCGGTTGGACATCGCCCCGCGTGATTTCTACGATCTTTGGTACCTGGCTGCAAATGGGTTCGATTTTACCGATCCCGGGTTATGGAAGATATTTAAGGAAAAACTTGCCGAAGACGGGTTCGATGCCGGCCTTTTAAAATACAGGGTAAACATGGGGCGTTCGGAGAAAGAAGTGAGGGAAATGGAGTCGCGCATTGAAGAGGAACTGCTGGATGTCCTGAGCCCGGAAGCAAAGAAAAACTTCAATTTAAAAACTGCACTGGAAACTATCAACCGGGCCTTGAAAGAAATGATATAGTGTAATTCCGCACAAAGTATTTTCAGCGCGTTATTTGCCGCTGTTTATCTTTTCAACCAATTCATTGAGCTTCTTTTTTACCGCGCCTGTGCCGCCGAAATGCATGCTTGCCGGCCTGACCGGGTTTGCTTCCCGCTGAAACCCTGATGCCGGCAATCCTCCTGACGCTGGTGATCCTGCCGGTGTTCCGCCGCGCACGGATAAACATCTGTACAGGGTAGTGTCATCAAGCACCAGCACGGTGGTGCTCACCTGGACACAGTCATTCCTTGATATGGAAAGGGTATATTCCCCGGCCGGCAAACTCCAGAATTTAAAATTATACGGGCTCCCTGTATGGCAGCCGTAGCAGTAAGATATAGCTGTCGCAGTCACAGGCCCGGAAGCAGTTAGTGTTACTGATTCATCAGGTTGATATACATCGCAGAATTGCCCGGACAATATAAATGTCTGCCGGTTTACGCGCTGGCCGTTGGAACTGGTCACCGGCCCGGAAAGGCCTTTCCAGTTATCCGCTTTTATTGAAACATAGTATATTGTTCCTATGGCCAGTTTTTTCGTGAAAGTTATGTGTATTGCCGTATCTCTTGATCCCGTCCATCGCCAACCCGTTACGTCGGCACCTCCCGGCGACGTGCCTACCCCATAATAATATTGCCTGATACCGCTTTCGGAATCGCTGGAAGGGTCCCAGTTGGCATATAGCTCCGTAGAAGAATTTGAATATGCGACATCAGCGCCTGTCCCGTCCCGTACCTGTGGAGGGGCGGTTGGCGGGGTTGTGTCGGATGGAGGGATATAACCTTCTACACACTGCCCGTTTGAATTACTTGCGGTGCTTACCAAGCCAAGCCCGTTCACCGCTCTTACGGAAAAATAGTATGTAGCGCCGATCGCGAGCGTTAAACCCGTTTTTGTCACCGAAGTGGAATTGCCGTTATCGGCCATGGCTGATATATCAGTGCCGCCGGGTGTTTTTCCGATGGCGTACCAGTATTTCTTGATCCCGCTTTCGGCGTCCACAGCCGGATCCCAGTTCGCCGAAAGCGTTGTTCTGGAACCGGTTGAATCAATATCCGTTCCTCCTGTCCCGTCGCGCACCTGCGCCGGGGCGCTTGGAGGAGTGGAATCCTGCGCAAAGGAGAAAGAAGTTAAAGCCAGAAAAGCGCCGCAGAACAGGAATTTTTTCATCGTATTGCCTCCTACTATAATCTTATCACCCCTATGTAACCCGAATGTGACCCCAAAATTCTAAGGTACCCAGAATTTTGGGACTTCGCACTATGCTCAGCCCCTTGTTTGAACGGGTGTCGATAAAGTGGTATAATTTGCGAAGATGAACAAACACAGCGCCTTAATATCCTTGATAACGGTTATTGTTCTCAACGCAACCGGGTTTTGCGCGGCCCCCGTGGTAAGCACTCCTGAAAATACCATAATTCCTGACGGCAAAGGCTTTGTTGAGATAAAGACAAGGGTTTATGACGCCGAAGGTGACGGTTGCCGGCTGAAAGTGGAATATTCCACTGCCGGCCTGATGGGCGCTTGGCATAAAGCATACCTGGACCAGGAAAACATATATGCCGACATCTCTCCCGTGCCCGATGTGAATAATTTAGCGGCTTACCAGATCGGCAGTGCTTTTCCCGTGATTACAGGAAGCGGGGAAAGGACGGTTATTTTCCGCTGGGACACGAAAAGCGCCCTTAACGCGGAGCTGTCCATTTCTACCGGTGATATTTCGACTATTCGGTTAAGGATTATTCCAAACGACGGTTCTCTTGACGGCGGGGCTGGTATAAGCGCCAAGGATTTTGAAATAGACAATAAACCGCCCGTGCCTGCAGGGAACCTGGTTTACGGAGGGGTTACTACTGAAAGCAGCATAAGAGTGGCTTTTAGTTCCGCGGGATATGATACTAATTTCAAGGAATACAAAATATTTTATTCGACAAGGAACAATGTAACGGAAAACGATTCCGTGTGGACCAAGGATAATGCCGATAGTTCATGCCTGGGACATCTTTATTTTGATACTAAATCCGACGTGCCTGTCGGAACCCTTGCTCCGAAAACAAACTATTACTTTAATATATGGATTTATGATAATTCAGGAAACACGGCAAAAGCAAACGAGTTTGGCCCCATCCAAACCCTGCCCGGGCCCTTGATCCGGGATCTATCAGCCGCCCACGCCTATCCCGTACCGTTTATGCCTTCTTCGGGGCACTCTTCCATAATTTTTACAAAACTTCCTGAAAATTCCGTAATTAAAATTTATACGCTCTCCGGCAAGGTGATAAAAACATTGGAAAACTCAGCGGATTCATCCATTGCGTGGAATGCGGTGGCCGATAACGGGGATACCGCCGCTGACGGCACATATATGTACACGATCCGCAAGGACTCGTTGCTGAAAAAAGGGAAACTGGTGATATTAAGGTGAGCAGGACTGCTTTAACGGAGCCGATGAATCGGCAACTACAAACGACAAAATATAGTTCACTGATTGCGTGTCTGTTCCTCCTGGTTCCGGCTATGCTGTCAGGGGCGGGGAATTCGCCCGGGTTGGATTTCCTGAAAATCGGGGTGGGCGCCAGGCCTGCGGGCATGGGCGAAGCGTTTTGTGCCGCGGCTGACGATGCCAGCGCCATTTATTGGAATCCCTCGGGGCTGGGACGCCTGGCGGATAAAGAAATAACTTTCATGTACAACAAATGGTTTGAAGACATGAATTACAGTTTCCTGGCGTATGCCCATCCGTTGGAGAATAATTCCGGCACGGTTGCCGGGGCTTACTATTCATTGAATACCGGCAGTATCCGGCAGTATGACAATAACGATGTCTTGACCGGTTCGTTTGAAAACACCAGCAGGATGTTTGTTTTGTCTTATGCGCGGGAAATAAAGGCCGGCTTTACGGCCGGGGTCAGTTTGAAATCCATCCAGGATAAAATTTATGACCGGACTGCCAATGCAGGCGCGTGCGATATTGGTTTATTGTACCGCGCCGGAAACGCGGATTTCGGGCTAAGCATACAGAATATCGGCACCGGGATCAGGTATATAACAGAATCCTTTCCTTTGCCGGGGAATGTAAGGTTCGGAGTTTCGCTGAAAGATTTCAGGACTGCCGGCCTGAACCTATCTGCCGACGCTAACCTTGCTCAGCAGGAGGAAAAAGAATTCAGCCTCGGCGCGGAATATGCCGCCTACAAGGGTTTTTCCCTGAGAGCTGGTTACTATTCAGGCGAGAATAATGCCGGCAGCGGCGCGAGATTCGGGCTTGGTTATGTTTTCGGGGATACTAGCATTGATTACGCGTTTGTCCCATACGATGCGCTGGGAGATACCTACAGGATCAGCTTGACCTGGAAATTCAGAAAGAAACCCGTTGCCCCCGCCGTTGTCCAGCAGCCGGAACCTGTCCGTGAAGAGAAACCGGAAGCGCCGAAACCGCAGCTTGAGAAACTCCTTAAAAAGGTAAAACCAACGCCGGCACAGCTGGAAGAGGCGGAAAAACTCTATAACGATGGAAAAATAGAATACAGCAAGGGAAACCTGGAAGCGGCGAAAGCGCTCTGGGAAAAAGCTCTCTCCCTGGCCCCGGATCACGACAAAGCCCAACAGGCGCTGAAAAGGGTCAAAGAGCAATTAAAGGAAAAATAGCAAAGAGGATATCAACATGAAGATAAGGGAAAAATTCACTCTGTTTTCTTTTCTGCTTGTAATAATTTCTATTGCGGGCGTGAGCATTTTATTCTATTTCTCGGAAAAGCAGCTGCTCACCAACGGGATCCGTGACAAGGAAGCGGAAATGGCGCAGACCTTTGTCCAGATAAGCGAGGACGCTCTGCGCGTGAACGATGAACTGCCTGTCTTGAATTACGTGGCGACTATCAGGAAAACAAAAGGCGTGGCCTACGCCCTGCTGGTTGATAAGAATAACACAGTCCTTGCTCATACTGACGGGAAACTAATAGGGAAAAAAGGCACTGAAGCATGCGCGGCGGATGGAATAACCGAGCTTTCGCTTCCCGTAATGGCCGGCAGGGAACAAAAGGGCACTGCGCGCATCGGTTTCTCAAAAAGCGTGATGGATGAGATAATAACGGCTTCCCTTAACAGGACGCGAAACAGGATAGCTTACATCGCGCTGATAATCCTTATTGCAGGGCTCGCTGGCGCTGCGGTTTTGTCCCGAAGAATGACGCGCCCCATAAAGAAGCTGTCGGAAGGCGCCATATCAATAGGTGAAGGCAACCTGGATTACCGGATCAATATAGACAGCAAGGACGAAATAGGCGACCTATCAAGGGAATTCAACCTGATGGCGCGGAAACTGCAGGAACTTGACCAGCTCAAAAAAGATTTCGTGTCTTCCGTGTCCCACGAGTTAAGGTCGCCGCTGA
>MGVM01000051.1:0-939 GCA_001800495.1 Elusimicrobia bacterium RIFOXYB2_FULL_48_7 | reverse complement strand
AAAAAAAACACTTCCCGGCTCAATAATTTCATAGGCGATATCCTTGATATGGCAAAAATCGAGGCGGCCCAGTTTGAAATAGACAGGACCCCCTCAAATCTTTACCCGGTGGCGGAGGAAATAACCGCGTTGTTCGAGAAGCTCGCTGTGGAAAAGAAAGTCGCTATCAAACTTGATATTCCCCGCGACTTGCCGGAAGTAATGATAGACGCGGATAAGATAAAGCAGGTTTTTACCAACCTGGTAAGCAATGCGTTGAAATTTACCCCGGAAGGTGGAACAATTAGTATACAGGCAAAATGCCAGGCCCCCTCACCTTTATCCTCTCCCTCGAGGGGAGAGGACGGCCCAGCAGGGCCTGGTGAGGGTGGGTTTCTTGAAATCTCAATCTCTGATACCGGCATCGGTATCCCGGTGAGCGCGCTTGAATATATTTTTGACCGGTTCCGCAGGGCGCCTGAAATTACCGACAGGATAAAGAAAACAAAGGGAACAGGGCTGGGTTTATCCATCACCAAAGGTATCATTGAGCTTCACGGCGGTAAAATTTGGGCGGAAAGCGAGTTGAACAAGGGAAGCGTTTTCCATTTTACATTGGAGAGGTCATAAGTGAGTAAAAAGATATTTATTGTAGACGATGACCGCGGTATTCTTGAAATGCTCAGAGACAACCTGGAAAAAGCCAGGTTTGAAGTTTTAGCCGAAGCGGACAGCAGAGTAGCCTCCGAAAGGATATCCAGCGAGATACCCGGTGCGGTTATCCTTGACCTGGTGATGCCTGAACCGGACGGTTTTGAGGTGTTGAAATCGCTGAAATCAAACGATAAAACAAAAAATATACCGGTAATTATTTTGACTACGCATGATACAAAAGAAAACAGGGACAGGTGCGCTGAGCTGGGAGCCGCGAAATATATGCTGAAGCCGGTGAATATAAAA
>MGVM01000050.1:1362-11584 GCA_001800495.1 Elusimicrobia bacterium RIFOXYB2_FULL_48_7 | reverse complement strand
CCAGGCGACCGTGAATTATAACCGCGACGTGGAAATATTCCCCGTGCTCAGGAGGATCCTGGAAAAGATCACCGGCAAGGAAGCCATTTATAAATCGCCCACGGACATGGGCGTGAACAAGGCGGGATTCGGAATAATTGATGATGAGGCCGTGAAGGAAGCGGCAAAGCAGGAAATAATACGCAGGTATTTCAGGACTCACTGCGAATACGCCATGGGGTTCACTGACAAGGAAACTGTAACCAGGTCGGAATACATCCTGGGAGAAGTAAACCTGAGGCCGGAATACAGGACAACCGTTGAGCCCGCCCGCAAAGCCGCGCTTGAAGGGCAGGCGGGCCAAAGCCCGGACAAGGGCAACGAAGGGATATTCTGCGGGGCGGCGATAGAATTGAACGATGACACAATAGTAACAGGGAAAAACTCCCCGCTCATGCACGCTTCTTCAAGCCTGGTGCTCAACGCGGTCAAGAAACTGGCGGACATACCCGACAAACTGCACCTGCTGTCGCCGGCTGTCATAGAATCTATCGCTAACTTGAAGAAGAATGTCCTAAAAGCAAAGACGGTAAGTTTAGACCTGGACGAAGCGCTGATCGCCCTGAGCGTGAGCTCGGGAACCAACCCGACTGCGGCGCTTGCTATGGAAAAACTTCAGGAATTGAGAGGGTGCGAGGTGCATCTTACTCATATGCCCACGCCGGGCGACGAGGCGGGATTGAAACGCCTGGGCGTGAACCTTACCAGCGAACCGAACTTCTCAACAAAATGTTTGTTTGAGAGCTGAACTGGGTGAAGTCCCGAAACCATTACTTTGTTAGCTTCGGGACTAATTATTGATTCTTGCAAGCTAAAAGAACATGATTAATGCATGATATCAAACCTTTGATACTGGAGTTTGCTATGAAAAAAATTGCGATTATATTCATGTTTTGTCAAATGAGTTATTGTCAGGAAGTCAAAGAAATAACCCCTTCAGTGAAATACATAATTGATTTATCAAGATATAGTGGAGTTAAGTTTGATGAGGCAGGTAAACTGTATGAAAACGAGGTTACTGATTTATCGAAAAACGACAAATTATTAATGGCTGAATATGATAGATTTGTTCAGTCTAATTCAGGTTACGCCCTTGGATGTAGTTGGTATTGTGGTGGTGAAGTTAGTAGCATCACCGCTACGTCGACTTTAGCAACAAGCAATAATGCAAACTATGAAGCAAGAAATATTCATGATTTTTGTTTAAGCACGGCTTGGATTGAGGGAAATCAAGAATATGGTATTGGTGAATTCGTTGAATATTCCTTTAAAGCAAATACACCCAGGGTTACAACCTTATATATTTTAAATGGATATATGAAAAACTATTCGCTTTGGAAAATGAATTCAAGAGTAAAAAAACTAAATTTGTATTTGAATGACAAACTTTATGCCATATTAAAACTAAGGGATAATACCGGGGTACAGGAATTTTTCATTGATACACCCTTCAAGGATAGGGATCATCCACCTTACAAACTTAAATTTGAAATAGCAGATGTATACAGGGGTTCAAAATACAGAGATACAGCAATAACTGAGATTAATTTGTCGGGTTTAGATGTGCATTGCGTAGCAAGCGGCAGTATAATCCGCATAAGCGAAGAAAAATGTAAAAATGTAGAAGATATTGTCAAGGGCGAAAGAATAGTTACTTATGATGTTGCCGAAGGCAAATTTATTGGTTCTCAAGTTAATGACATCTTCAAGGTTTGTCATAAAAGTGTATATAGAATTACAACAAAATCCACTGAATTATTGGTTACCGAAGATCATCCCATACTAACAAAAGAGAGGACGTTCATCACCTTGAATTGCGCTGACAGTGGCATGTTGGATTCTGTCGAGATAGGACTTTATTCTTCAGGAAGTATTATCTATGAAAGGATTGTTAAAATAGAAAAAATAGTAGGTTATTTTGAAACGTACAATCTTGAAGTTGAAGGAAAAAAAGATAACTGCTTTATTGCGAACAATATATTAGTGAAATCAGAAAAATAGCTAATAACTTAGCTGGTAAAAGTTAACCCTCGATTAGAGTCATACTCTCGAAAATCGCGTTAACCGTCACTTTCAAGAACTTCCCGCCTTCTTTGCGCGCTCTTGTTTTAACCGGACGTACCTGTATTGACAAAAGGCACACAATGGAATATAATATTACCGTGAAATGAAAAGATTTAATTGGGATAATGACAAAAACAGGAAACTGATTCAAGAAAGGGGCATCTCTTTTGAAGAAATTATCTTTTGTATAGAAAAAGGGTACATGCTTGATAAAATTGAGCACCCTAACCAGGAAAAATACAGGGGACAGAAAATATTCGTTGTTCAGGTTGATGATTATGTCTATTTGGTGCCTTTTATTGAAAACGACAGGGAAGTATTTTTGAAAACGATAATACCGAGCAGAAAGGCTACGAAATTATACCTTAAAGGAGATAAATAATATGGATAAACACGAAAAGGAACTGCTGAAATCATACGAAAATGGTGAGTGGATAACAGTGAAGGATTTTGAGAAAAAAAAGAAGGTTTATGTCGAATACGCCAGGAACACGCTGAAAAAAGACAGGCGTTTGAATATAAGGATTTCGAACAAAGACCTGGAAGGAATCCAGAGAATTGCAGTAAGGGAAGGAATTCCGTATCAAACGCTTGTTTCAAGCATTATACACAAGTTTGTTCTCGCACATTAAAACCTAAGGCAAAAACTCTGCCAAACGCAGAAGTAACTATTATATCTTCAGCAATTCTTTCGCGTTTTTGTAATAAAGCTTCTCTTTTAGTTCTTCTTCCAGCCCCAGTTGCTCAACCTTTCCCTTCATGGCACTGGCGCGTTCCCACGGAAAATCCGTCCCGAACAAAACCCTGTCATCGCGGTGGCTTTCAAGGATATTTTTCAGCTGTTCGTCCCGCATTTCCATGCAGTAGCTCAGGTCAATGTAAACATCCTTCCCCAGCAGGTATTTTTCCACGTCTTCCCACTGCCTGAACCCGCCAGCGTGCGCCAGCGCGAATTTCAGCCCTTTTATTTTTGTAAGCTCCGTGAACCTCTTCGCCGCCCCGTGCACGCTTTCATAGGCAATGTCTACCCCGGAATGAAATGAGATAATAAGCCCGTAATCGCGGCACGCTTCGTAAACAAGCAGCATTTTCTCATCATCAGGGAAGAATTCCTGGTATTCCGGGTGCATTTTAATGCCCTTTACCCCATTTTCGCTCAGGAACTGCAATTCTTCACCGGGGTTGGAATAGCCAGGGTGCATTGTTCCGAAACAGATCACCGGCCCGGAGGGGTATTTTTTGTTTATGTCTATCATCTTCCTGTTTATGCTCTGGACCTGCGCCACCGTGGTGGCGACAGGAAGGTTGACCGAGTAATCAACCCCGTCCTTCTTCATGAAATCCAATAAGCTCTTCAGGTCGCCGTTGCCGGAATAAGCCACGCCGGCGTGCGCCCCCATTTTTTGGACTGTGGCCTTCGAGATGCTGTCCGGGAAAAAATGCGTGTGGAAATCTATAAGCATGAAGCTATTATATAAAATTTCTGCCGTTAAATAAATTGAAAAAAACATGGATTTTTGTTATAATTTCTGTCAATAAACTATGGAAACTACAAATATAATTTTTTCTGGCGTCGGCGGTCAGGGGATAATCCTTTCAAGCAGGATCCTGGCGCAGTGCGCGTTTGCCAGCGGGAATATGGTCAAGATGAACGAACTCCACGGTATGGCGCAGAGGGGCGGCAGCGTCATCAGCCACCTGCGGTTCGGCAAAGAAGTGCATTCACCGCTTATACCCAAAGGCAAATGCGATTATCTGGTCGCCCTTGAAGAACTTGAGGGGCTCAGGTACGCGCCTTACCTGAAAACCGGCGCGCTTGTGATACTGAACAAGAGAAAGGTGGTTCCCGCGGGGCTGGAAGCGGCGGATTACCCGGGTGATATAAAAGCGCAGTTAGAAAAACAGGGTTTCAGGGTGCGGGAAATAGACGCTACCGGCATCGCGAAAGAACTGGGCAACATGAGGGTGGAAAACATAGTTTTACTGGGCGCAGTTTCAAAGTTCCTGCCGTTTCCGGAGAGTTACTGGCAGGGAGTGATAAGGGAATCTGTGCCTGAAAAAACAATAGATATTAATCTCGAGGCCTTCAAAAGAGGCCGCGTTTAGAGGAGGTGAATTAAAATGAATCCTGTTGTGGCAAGCACTGTCGCGGTTGCATCATATGCGCTGGGTTTAGGAAGCAGCGGAGTTGTGTGGGCGTACGCATTGACTATCTTAAGCGCCCTGCTTTGCGTCGGCTACGGCATAATGAACTGGAACAAGCCGGCTAAGGACCAGTCAAAAGAAGTTGAAGAAGAAGTAAAGTGGGAACAGAAGGAAAATGAAGTAATGAAATGAGCGGAGAAATTTTACCCCATACGCTTCCAAGCGCGTAACATGGGGTACTCACAAGGAGAGAGCATGTTCTATATAACGTTAGTCATAGTGATATACCTGATAATCACCGCGTATTTAGGTTACCTGGGTTATTCCACAACCAAAAACGCGTCTGATTACCTTGTAGCGGGCAGGAAGCAGCACCCGATGATTATGGCGATATCCTACGGGGCTACGTTCATCAGCACCTCGGCCATTGTTGGTTTCGGCGGGGCGGCGGCGGTTTTCGGCATGGGGTTGTTATGGCTTACTTTTCTCAATATTTTTGTCGGTATTTTCATTGCATTTGTCCTTTTCGGGAAAAGAACAAGGAAGATGGGCCACAACCTGGACGCGCATACCTTCCCTGAACTGCTGGGAAAAAGGTTCAATTCAAGATTCCTGCAGGCGCTGGCCAGCCTGGTCATTTTTGTCGGCATGCCCTTGTATGCCGGCTCGGTAATGATCGGCGGCGCGCAATTCATCTGCCAGACGCTCAGCATTAATTATGAAGTCGCGCTCCTGTTTTTCACCGCCATAGTCGCTCTTTACGTGGTGATGGGCGGGCTTAAAGGCGTAATGTACACCGACGCTTTCCAGGGAACCCTGATGTTCATAGGCATGGGCATCCTCCTTTATTATACGTATTCCGGGCTCGGGGGAATAGTTTCCGCGCACAAACAGTTGACGGCGATGGCGCCTCTTGCCATCGGTGCTTTCGGCAAAGGCGGGCATCTCGGCTGGACAGCCATGCCGGTGTTCGGTTCGGCGCTCTGGTCGCAGCTTATAACGACCATAGTTTTGGGCGTCGGCATAGGGGTACTTACCCAGCCGCAGCTGGTGGTAAGGTTCATGACCGTGAAATCCGACAGGGAATTGAACAGGGCCGTGCTGGTCGGCGGCATATTCATTCTCATGATGACCGGGGTTGCGTTCATCATAGGCGCCCTCTCGAATGTATATTTTTACAATAAACCGGTGATAATGCCGGCCCCGATCGTGGCCTCGGCAGCGGCCCCAGCCCCGGCAAGTTCCGCAAAAGCAGCCCCGGTGAAGGCTGTTGCCAAAAAAGCGGCTGTAACCGCTCCCGCCGTTCCGGCGACACCTCCTCCAATGATCTCAGTCAAGGCGGCAGGCGGAAAAGTTGATAACATCATTCCTTTATATATTAACACTTACATGCCTAAATGGTTCCCGGCTATATTCATGATAACCCTTTTAGCGGCAGCGATGTCCACGCTCAGCTCCCAGTTCCATACCATGGGTAGCGCGTTCGGCAGGGATTTCTGCGAATCAGGCCTGGGCATAAGAAAAGTAAGCACGATTTTCATCACGCGGCTCGGCATGGGAATCACCATCCTGTTCAGTTTGTTCCTGGCGTATTACCTGCCGAAATTTTTTGAAAGCGGCTCGGCAATTATCGCCATAGGGACTTCCATTTTCTTCGCTTTGTGCGCGTCGGCGTTCCTGCCGTTGTATTTCGGGGCGCTCTACACAAAACGCATCACGAAAGCGGGCGCGATAGCCGGCCTGATAAGCGGCGTAACCAGCAGTTTGTTCTGGCTGTGCTTCGTGCACTCAAAAGAGTCCGTGCCGCTGGGCCTGTGCAAGGCGCTTTTCAAGGTGCCGACGCTCGCAGGGACATCAAACCTGCAGTATGTTGACGCGTTGATCATCTGCCTGCCGGTTTCCATTATTTTCACGCTTCTATTCAGCGTGTTCACCAAACCGCCGGAAACAGCGCTTCTGGACGTATGTTTTAAAGACATAAAAAAGTAAAAAACAATAAAACAAGGAGATATGAAGATGAAAAAGTATTTAGTGATGGGACTGTTGTTGATAACCGCGTCTGCCTACGCGGCGGACAATTTAAAGTACGGGGCAAACCTCAGGTTAAGGCAGGAATACTGGGGCGATGTGATGGACCTCAACAGCAATGCCGGAAGAAACCCGAATTTTTTCCGCATCAAGTCATCCGGCTGGGCGAAGTATGACGTGAACAGCGATCTCGGCTTGTACCTGAAAATCACCAATGAATCCAGGTACTACCTTACCCATTCGGTTGCCGCGAACGACAATACTTGGGATGGCAGCGAAATAATATTCGACAACTTCTACCTTGACGCGAAGAATGTCTGCAAGCTTCCCCTGGATATCAGGGCCGGAAGGCAGGACTTCCTTGGCGTCTACGGCGATGGCTTCATTTTAATGGACGGCACCCCGGGAGACGGTTCCAGGACGTTCTACTTCAACGCCATAAAGTCAACCTACAGGTTCAACGACAAGAACAGCATGGACCTAGTGTTCATCAACTCGCAGAAGCAGGACAACGCCCTTCCTATAATCGACAGCAAGAAAACGGGCATAAACAACTGCGATGAGTTCGGGATAATGCTTTACGGGAAAAACACCCTTAACGAGAAAACAACCCTTGAAGAGTACCTTATCAACAAAGTGGAGAAATCAAACCCTGACCTTACCTTGAACACGATCGGCGCGCGGACTGTCTGCAAGATGGACCCGTGGAAATTCCGCGGCGAACTTGCCATACAGTCAGGAGATTACGCTAATGTCTCTATCAGCAGGACCGGCATGGGCATGCAGGCCTACGCCACCAGGTCGTTCAAGGAAGCGAAATTCAGCCCCGAGGCAGAGCTCGGGCTTATTTACCTTTCCGGTGACGATTGCACCACGAACGACAAGGTCGAGGGCTGGAACCCGATATATTCAAGATGGCCGATGCTCAGCGAGCTGGTCATATTCACTTATGCCACCGAGCCCGGCGCGGGAATGGCCTACTGGACCAACCTCACCTGCGTGAGATTGTCCGGCAAGATGGCTATCAACAAGAAAGCTACCCTGGCGCTTATTTACAATATGCTTTCGGCGAATCAGAAAACGCTTGCGGGCGGGATTTATTCCGGAACCGGCACCAACAGGGGCCAGCTTCCCCAGGTGCGCTTCGGCTACAAGTTCTCTGATAGAATTGACAGTTATGCCCTTTACGAATATTTCATCCCGGGTGATTTTTACACCACAACCTGCAACGCGGCGTCGTTCTTCCGCTGGAATGTTGACGTGAAGTTCTAAGGCTATAGTAAATGTTCTGGGACCCAAAGATAGAAAAACTCAGCCGTGAAAAGCTGGAAAAACTGCAATTGGAGCGCCTGAAAAAGACGCTCCAATATGTTTTTTCCAGGTCGCCCTTCTATAAAAAACGGTTCACCGAGAAAAAGTTCAGGCCGTCCATGGTGAAATCGCTTGACGGCCTGGCCAGGGTTCCTTTCACCTACATCGACGACCTGCGCAAAAACTATCCCTACGGCCTGCTGGCGGTGGACAAAAGCGAAACCGTGCGGCTCCACACTTCCAGCGGCACCACCGGCAAGCCCAAGGCGATATTTTTCACCCGGGACGACATCGGCCGCGGCGCGGATCTTATAGCGCGCTGCCTGGTGATGACCGGCGTCACGAAAAAAGATGTTCTGCAGAATATGATGAGCTACGGGCTCTTCACCGGCGGGCTTGTAATGCATTACGGCGCCGAAAAAGTCGGGGCGCTCGTTATCCCCGCGGGCATCGGCAACACCGACCGCCAGTTAATGCTGATGCAGGACTTCGGCACGACTTCCATCCATATTACTCCCAGCTACGCGCTTTACATAGCCGATGTTTTCGAGAAAAAAGGCCTGGACCCCAGGAAAGAACTCAAGCTTAAAAGGGCCTATATGGGCGCTGAGCCGCATTCCGAGGAAACCCGGCGCAAGATCGAGTCCGCTTTCGGCATAGACGTGTACAATTCTTACGGGTTGTCTGAAATGAACGGCCCCGGCGTCGCGTTTGAATGCCAATACAAGGACGGAATGCACCTGTGGGAAGACCATTTTATCATGGAGATCATAGACCCGGTGACCGGGCGGCAACTTCCCCCGGGACAGGAAGGCGAACTGGTGCTCACCACGCTCTGCAGAGTTGGGATGCCGATACTCCGGTACAGGACAAAGGATATAACCAGGATAATCACGGCGCCGTGCAGGTGCGGAAGGACACACAGGAGGATTGCCAGGATTACCGGCCGCTCCGATGATATGTTCATAATCAAGGGGGTCAACATATTTCCCCAGCAGATAGAACGCGTTTTGATGGGCATAAAAGGCGTCGCCAGGAATTACCTGATTCAACTGGAATCATACGACGAACTGATAGTGAAAGTGGAAATACAGAAAAGGTCATTTGACGGCAGTGTGGATCATATGGCGGGGCTGAAAGCTGAAATCGAGGGCAAACTGCGCGCCGAACTGCTTGTCAGGCCGAAAATTGAACTGCACGAGCCCGGGTCTTTGCCCGTCAGCGAGGGCAAGGCGAAACGGGTGATAGATAACAGAAAATTATAGGGGTATTAAAGAGGTAATAATGAAAACTGTCAGGCAGTTGTCGATTTTCGCGGAAAACAAGGTAGGAAAGATCGAGACATTGACCAAGGTGTTCGCTGACAACAAGATAAACATCCTCGCGTTCAACATCACCAGTATGGGTGATTTCGGCGTCATCAAGTTTGTGCTGGACAAGCCGGAAGAGGCCAGTAAGCTGCTCAAAAAGGATGGGCATGCCGTTTCAGTGAAGGATATTCTTGCTATTGAAATGAACGACAGGCCCGGCGGCATGTATGAAGTCGCCAAAATTCTCGGGCAGAACAGCGTGAATATTGAAAACGCCTACGTGCTGGTGCCCAAGGCGCGCGACAAGGCGCTCCTGCTGGTGGAAGTGACAAAAATCAACGAAGCCCTGAAGGCATTGGAAGGTAAAATATGATCTGGAATGAAAAAGCCGAATGCATGCCGGTAAAAGAGAGGGAAACGCTCCAGCTTGAACGGCTGAAATCAATAGTTGAGCGCGTTTACAAAAACGTCCCTTACTACAAAAAGAAATTAGACGATTCTAAAGTCACGCCCGCCAGCATTGTCTCGCTCAGTGACATAACAAAACTTCCCTTGACCACAAAAGACGACCTGCGCTCTACTTACCCGTTCGGGATTTTTTCCGCGCCCCAGGAAGATATAGTTGAGATCCATACATCCTCCGGGACCACAGGGAAACCCGTGGTTGCCGGCTACACGCTGGGCGACATCGACTTGTGGAGCGAGGTAATGGCGCGCTGCCTTACGATGGCCGGCGCGGGAAAGCAGGACATCGTGCAGAACGCTTACGGCTACGGGCTTTTCACCGGCGGGTTGGGCGTTCATTACGGCGCGCGCAGGATAGGCGCCAACATAGTGCCAATTTCAGCCGGCAACAGCAAGAAACAGCTTGAAATAATGGCTGATTTCGGCACGACCATAATCGCGTGCACGCCGTCTTACGCGCTTCACCTCTCGGAGTTGATGAAAGAGGAAAAGATCGACTTGAAAAAAATAAAACTAAAAGCCGGCACTTTCGGCGCGGAAATGTGGACTGAAAAAATGCGCGACGAGCTGGAAAAACGGCTCAACCTGCTGGCGCTCAACATATACGGCCTCACGGAATTGATCGGCCCGGGAGTCGCGCACGAATGCACGGAAAAATGCGGCCTTCACATTTTCGAGGACCACTTCTTCCCGGAGATCATTTCTCCGGAAACCCTGCAGCCGGTGCCTGACGGCCAGAAGGGGGAGCTTGTCCTTACATCCCTGACGCGCGAAGGTTCGCCACTCATCCGTTTCAGGACCAAGGACATAACCGCCTTCCACCGCGAGAAATGCAAATGCGGCAGGACGCTTGTCAGGAT
>MGVM01000050.1:0-1291 GCA_001800495.1 Elusimicrobia bacterium RIFOXYB2_FULL_48_7 | reverse complement strand
CAGGTGGAAGCGTCGCCCGCGGTTTTCTCCGACGAAGTGAAACATATCGAGGAAATGAAACTGAAAATAGAAAAACATATCGAACATACGATCGGTATCAGGGTGAAAGTAACCCTGGTTGAGCCGAAATCCATACCGAGAAGCGAAGGCAAGGCAAAACGCGTCATCGACAAGAGAGGTATACTATGAAAGTAAAACAGATCTCGTTGTTTCTTGAAAACAAAAAAGGGCGGCTTCTTGAAGTCCTGAACACCCTGGGAAAAGAAAAAATAAACATCCGCGCGTTGTCCATAGCCGACACCTCTGACTTCGGAATTCTCCGGCTCATCGTCCCGGACCCGGATAAAGCCAAGGCGGTCCTGGGAAAAAACAATTTCACGGTGAAGGAAACCGACGTGATAGCCGTAGGCGTGCCTGACAGCCCCGGCGGGCTTGCCCTCATCATCGGCGCCCTGGACAAATCAGGAATAAACGTGGAATACATTTACGCTTTTGCAGAAAAGAAGGAAAAAGAGGCGATTGTGGTGATAAGGACCGAAAATATAGATGAGGGTATTAAGGTTCTTAAAGCCGCGGGAATCCGCATCCTTCCCGCCAAAGAAGTGTATTCGTTATAATCAGGATTTTTTCTTTACAAAGATACAGGGCCTTCTTGAAATAATTACGTGCACGCCTTCGGATTCAAACTTCCCGTTTATCAGCCGGGTTGTGTTTTCCACGCCGGCCGGGTTGAGCACTTCCACCGATTTCGCGCCGCAGCTCCTGCATAATTCTTCCAGGTTTATTCTGTCGGTTGGTCCGCCTTTCGCGTTCACGCCTGTCATAGGGGTGGGCTGGTGGCCTGTCATTGCGGTGGAGGAATTATCCAGGATTATCAGAAGCATATTAACTTTGTTGTAAACCGCGTTTATGAGCGCCGTGATGCCGGAATGGATGAAGGTGGAATCGCCGATAACAGCCGCGACCCGTTTCACGCCCTGGCTGGCTATGCCTGTCGCCTGGCTTACGCCCGCGCCCATGCAGAGGCAGGTATCCAGCGCCCTGAACGGGGGGCTTGCGCCGAGAGTGTAACAGCCGATATCTCCGGTGACGATAGACGGTTTTGCGGCATTGAGCGCGGTGTAGAGTTCCCTGTACTGGCACCCGGCGCAAAGGGCCGGAGGCCTGGCGGGGAGGTTTTGTTCAACGGCAGGTTTTTTCGCTGACTTCTTTCCTGAAAGGTATGCTTCAACAGCATCCGGGCCGATCTCGCCTTCCCTGCTGATATCCCCGGAAAGTTTTCCTTTGATAT
>MGVM01000049.1 GCA_001800495.1 Elusimicrobia bacterium RIFOXYB2_FULL_48_7 | reverse complement strand
TAATGCACAAAGGTTTTTTGGATTTTCTGTTCCTGAATTTCTTGAACATGGGTATCATTTCATCGAACGAATGGCCGTTGACGGTCTTTACTTCAAAACCGAACGCTTCCCACTTGTCCTTGAACGGTTCCACGTCAAGGGCGTTTGCCGTGAAGTCGATGGCCTGAAGCTTGTTCCTGTCGACTATCACAATGAGATTATTTAATTTATGCTGTGAAGCGAACATCGCCGCTTCCCAGTTCGAGCCTTCCTGTATTTCGCCGTCGCCTACCATCACGACCGTGATGTAATCCTTTTTATCCATTTTCGCGGCAAGCGCCATTCCCGCGCCGATGGGGAAACCGTGTCCCAGCGAGCCGGTGAACGCTTCCACGCCGCTAACGTTTGATTCTGAATGCCCGCCGAGCTTGCTTCCAAGCTGGCAGTAGGTCTGAAGCTCGGATACGGGCAGATAGCCCATGTCCGCCAGGACCGCGTACTGCGCGGCGCACGACTGGCCTTTTGAAAGAATGAAGCGGTCGCGGTTGTCCCACTTCGGGTTCTTCGGGTCAACCCTTAAAGCCCCGCCCTGGTAAAGCGCCACCAGTATATCCGTGCAGGAATACGCCGGGGCAACATGTCCCGCGCCCGCTGCAAGGGCCATCTCAAGCACTGTTTGCCTGACCCATCTGGCTTTTTTCTCTAATTCCGGAAATTTGCCTTTCTTCATAAATACACCTCTCCTTATCGATAATTTTTAAAACTTTGCGCTAAAACTGATCCTCTGTGTATTCCCCAGCACTCCATAAGGCACGAATGAATAATCCGTCTGTGTGCCGAAAAGCTTAAGCCCAATCCCGCCGCCGAAACCCGAATAATCCCCAAAAGTGTTGTTTGATTGGTTATTTGTTGCAGGCGCCAGGAATCCAGCTCTCAAGGCAAGTGAATTTATTG
Source organism: Elusimicrobia bacterium RIFOXYB2_FULL_48_7 (assembly GCA_001800495.1). Lineage (GTDB taxonomy): Bacteria > Elusimicrobiota > Endomicrobiia > CG1-02-37-114 > XYA2-FULL-39-19 > OXYB2-FULL-48-7. Next base: position 9,511 of record MGVM01000049.1, on the reverse strand, counting down.
GCAGTAACTCTGTTCCCAAGCTTACAATTGTCCTTTCTTCATAAACCTGCTGTTTTACATCCAGCCCTATGGTTACACCGCCGATATTATATCCAAAACCAGCGGTTACAGATAATGGCAGGTTGTAGGGTTCGCTTATGAATTTCATCTGCGGGCCAAGGTTCTGGATTGAAAGCCCGGCTGTGAACGGCATTCCGTTAAAATGATAAAGGGCTCCTAAATCAAGAGCCGCACCCGTTGCCTGTTCTGATTCAATCTTCTGCTGGATGATTTTCAGGTTTGCTCCAAGGCCGAGCGTTCTTTTGTTGGATAACAGGACGTTTTTACTGAAACTGAATGTAACTGCCATGTCGCTAGCCCCAAAAGAAGCTGTAGGCTGTCGGTTTGCGTCCCTGCCCTCTATCTCTCCCTGGGATAATACAATTATACTTCCTCCAAATACACCGGACTTGAACGGGCTGGCAAACCCTATGAAATCCAGGTTTGAGTCGACTATCCACTGGCTGTGCATGGCGCTCATCTGCCTTTGGGTAAGCTGGGAAAGCCCTCCAGGGTTCCAGTTTATGGCTGTCACGTCGTTTGCTATGGCTGTGAACGCGCTTCCAATTCCTACCGGACGGGCACCAATACCTATTTTAAGAAAGTCCGCCCCGGTACCGGCAGAAAACCCCAAGGTTGTCGTCAGCAAAAAAGAAATTGATATTAGTATTTTTTTCATCCCTTCTCCTTGCGGGTACCCCATGCTACGCGTTAAGAAGCGTATGGGGTAAAATCCTCCGCCTCACCTGATTACTGCCAACTTCTTGACCACGCGGATGTTTTTCTCGCCCTGCTTCCTTGCATCAATATAATAAATATAAACCCCGCTGGCAACCCCATTTGCCTGCCAGGTGTATTCGTAAGCGTATTTGTTGTTGATTATCTGCAGGGTATCTGAAATATTTGCGGAATGAACAAGCTCAGCGGCAATGTTATAAATCTTGAGTTCAACCGAGTCGGCAATGCCTACTTCAGCGTGTATAGTCGGATTTATTCCGCCTTTTGCCGGGTTCGGGAAAGAAAACACATCTCCCAGGCGGAATGTGGGGTCAGGACCGGCCCTGTTCCTGCCAACTTTCATCATACCCCGGGCTGAGTTATACTGGTCGGCTCCAATATCCCAGGCGCCCGTTGCGTGCCTGAGCCCGCCGTCTATATCCGTATTGAAACCCAGCCACGAATCGCTTGTCAGGTTTAACCCTGTGCCTATCGCCAAGGTATCCGCCTCTGAAAGGTGGTAATCACCGTTGGATATATCCATAAAATAAACGGGCTTATTCCTGTAATCGTTGTCCGGGGACGTGCTGTCTCCTGAAATATTGTTCCAGGTTTCCTTATACAGGCCGTTTATACTGCCTACATAGTAACAATTTGTAGAGCCTTGAATGAGGTTGTTCTTCAGGTATAAAAACATATATTTCTGCGTATAGGACCATTTTGCATTGAAATACATGCCATAACACCATTCTTCTTTTGCTTTTACGGTGTTATTGTATATGCAATAGGTACTGCCTGAGGTACAGTAGCTTGCCTGAATCCCTGTCCCGCAACCTTCAATGATGTTATTCCATGCTTTATAGGTGCCCGTAGCGAAGCTGGTGTTGAATTCCATACCTGTCACGCGGTTAGCCGTGGTTGACCCGGCATACCTTATATAGTTATTGCTGATTTCCCTGTAAAATGTCTGGCCTTCAAATTCGCCTGAAAGAGGCGCATTTGTGTAATAATCCCTCAGCATTTCCCTGTTGGCTGAAGGGTTGCCGCCGGTGTTTTCTATCTGCAGGCCGTCTACATATACATGCGGCACAGAAATTGCCATGACGCAAGTGTAATTCTTTTGTGCTGAAAGCCGGTATTTTGTCTCATCCCACTTCCCGGGATGGCGGGCTTCAGGGGTGGTATAGATCTTTACATAATTATTAGGCGAGGTCTGCCAGCCGGATATGGTGGCTGTTGAGTCAGCTACGTTCCAGGTGCCGTCTATCTTAGCTATCGCTATTGCCGGTGAACCGTAATCTGAAAGTATTATATAGTTTGAATTAGTGTCTTGATAATAAACTTTCTCATTCTTTGTAAACCTGCCGGAAATGTTCTTTATAAGTACCTGCGCGGATGTAGCGTGGGTTGCCTTGCCTGTGGCTCCCGAGGACTCACCCGTAACCGTTGCGCCATTGGGTATTGTGCCGGTTATACCGCCGTGGGAGAATACCCTGGTTCCAGTGGAATGGACCAGGTCGCATTTTATTGCTTCGTTCCATGAAGAAAGGGTTTTAAAATCACTGCCGGTTTCTTTTATTGTGCAGACATATTCTGTTGGGATGTAGTATCCTTCGTCTGCCCCTACGTCCCAGGTGGCGCCGAAAGGCCTTGTCTGGCCGTCAATATCAGCAGTAAATGGTAGGTTAGGGTCTAAAGACAAATCTACACCCTTGTTTTTTACTGAAGTGTCATAATCGGCGATATGGTAATCGTGGTTAGATGGATCAAGGAAAGTTACCGGCTTATTACGGTAAGAATCGCCGTCAGGGGAACTGTTATCGCTTGAAATGTTGCTGCTATGCTCGTATAAGGCAGTGGGATAGAGGCTTATTCTGTAGTTCGTGGTTGTGCCTTGTACGAGGTTGTTTTTCATATACAGGTAAATCTTATCCGGCGCCCACTGGCCGTAAACGCGGACTGAATCGCCGGCTGCGTCACAGTTTACGATGGTGTTATTGTAAAGATAGTAGGTACTGCCGGTAGTGCAATACCCTACCCGGATGCCGTTCCCGAAACCATAAAGCATGTTATTCCAGATTTTGCAGGTGCTGATCGTATTTGAAGAAGAATCAAGGAGTATGGCTGAATTCGTGGTTGAGTTATCGGGAGTTGTTGTGCCTGAGTACCGGATTATGCAGTTGCTTATTTCCCTGGTACAAGTTTGAGGTGCGGAAGGGGCGTAAAATTCCCTTATGCCCATCGCAAGATGGTCGTGGGCGTCAGCAGAGTTTTCTATCTGCAGACCGTCTATTTTAACATTCGCTGCATAAAGGTTAAGCCCACCCCGATATTGGGAATTGACCGATAACCTATATTTATCATTACTCCAGGTGCCGTTATGCCGGGCTTCAGGGGTCGTGTAAATCTTAATGTAGTTTGTTTCCGAGGTGGTCCAACCATCCAGATCAACGCGGGATGTATCCGTGCTGGTCCAGGTACCGTCTATTTTTGCGACTGCTATTGCAGGTGAACCGCTGTCTAAAAGTGTTAAACTGCCTGAGGGGGCAGTAATAGTTTCACCACTCTGAAATTTGCCGGAAATATTCTTTATCAATACCTGTGTGGTTGTTACATGAATAGCGATACCGGTTGCACTGGAGGTTTGCCCTGTAACAGTGGCACTATCGCTTATGGTGCCTATTAATCCCTCATATGCAAAAACGCGTGTTCCCATTGAATTGGCTAAATCGCCATGAACCGCGTTCTGCCAAGCATATAAACTATTATAATCCCCCCCGGTTTGTTTGATTGTGCAGATGTATTCGACAGGTGGTTTTAAATAAAGAGTTGCACCATTTGATATATCAGACCAATTTCTTTCTGTGTCTGTAGTCCAAATCCTAAAATAATAAGTAGACCCTGTGGATAAACCTGTAATTGAACATGTTTGAGGATCAACAAATGTTGGCGCAGTAATGATTTGTGCGCTAATGTAATTCCAATTAGGATTATTATTAGTTGAATATTGAATAAAATAATTATCTATTGCTCCATCTACGATTGGTGTTGTCCATAGCAATCTGATTCCAGTGGCGATGGTGCCCTCGTTTGCGCTCAGATTTGTAATGGTTGTTGGTGCTATAGCATGAATACTTATTTCTTTCGATACAATATTACCCTCAAGATCACTATTATCATAAACAGTAACCTGACATTTCCAAACATCTCCTTTTGTTATATTAGTAGAAGCGAGGGTATCGTAGTTGGAGCTAGTATTTGTTTCTTTTATTACCTGGTTTCCCAAATACCATTTGTAATTAAAATGCAACGTGTCCAATACATCCGGATCTGAAGCTGTAACATTGCATGTAAGCGTGTTTGTGTAATTTGGTATATCAGGAGTAAAATAAATCCCTGATATTACAGGTGCTCTGTTTGTCGTTTGTATTTCTGGCAATGACAATGATACATTGGCAGGGCCTAGCACTTTTTTTACTGGACTTAATACTGTTTTCAATTCCGATGGATAAATGGTGTCATGAATGGTGGCGCTATCAATGAGAATGTTATTATTATAAGACTCTACACCTAAATCATAAGATTCCGCGCTACCCATAACTCCATATACTCCAATAGAATAATCGTCAATACCGGGAGCTATTAAAGTAATAATTTCCGGATGACTGTTTGGGCCTGAATAATATGCATTAGGAATTTGTAATTCCATTTCATTTGTATTATAATTCATACCCACGTGCCTGCCTTGTGAATCATATAGGTGAATATCTGGAGAACCATATTGTGATGACATCTTCCAGGTTATAGTTACTGGATTACCGGCCACAATTTTCTTAAGATTCGTTTCCAATGTTAAAATAGCTTCAAGAGTTGCTAACACATCGTTTTCTCCTTCAGCTTCACCGTCCCATGTAAAGTCGGTTTTACCTTTCCAATTACCATCAGCTTCCCTTCGTTTTGTGGTACCGTCTTGCGTTCCGTATAGTAATTGATTGCTAAATTCTTTATACCAATCATGACCGTCAATAGTTGTCCAACTATATAATGAAAATGCTCTAGCAGCCGTCATCAAATAATAATAATACCACATTTGTTCTCCACCATAAAATGTGGGATCAACGTATTTGTTACAATTTGTATACCAATTATTTTCAAACCAAGTTTTAGGCGTTCCCACCAATGTTGTATATTTTGAGTCTGAAGTATTTACACCCAAGCACCAGGCACTCCAGATTCCAGCAGCAGTTATACTTGCATAAGATTTTCCCATACCCCAACCCCAGTAATTCCACATATTGAATGGCCTGTATATATACCCGCTATCCGCTGGATTATTATCAAGGGTATCTTCAAATCCTGGGTTGTCTGGAACTGGCGCGGGGTCACCATAAGGAAGATCAGTTCTAATATTTCTGCATCTGGTCAAGAAATAGTCTTTTATTGGAACCTTAGAAGTCGCTTGGTCCCAAGCAAATCCAACACCAGCTTTATCAGCATATCTTAACGCTAATAATGCAAATTGTGTATTAGACATATCAGCCCAGCCTTCTTGACCAGTTCTTGTATCAGCTTCATCAAATCCACTTGAGACAGGATATCCCCATCCGCCGTAATTATAATTTGCATCTGTATAATCAACACCTGTTGGTGGATAATCATCACCCGTTGAATTATGATTGTGTGCACACTGTGCTCTTACTAAAAAATCTGCCGCATTTTTAATTATATCATCAATGCTAACACTATTAACTGTTTCTACACCGTAAGTTTTTGCAGTTAAGAATGCCCAGAGCGCAGTTGAAGTCTCGTACACATGTAATCCGGAGCGATGGCTTCCTTCACCAGTAAAACCACGATTTGTAACTATAGCACCTCGTTCCCATTCGTCGGTCGTCACGCTTTGTGCAACCTGTTTGCTTTGTAAATAACCTAATCCTTTAGAAATTACACTGTTATCACCATTTGCGAATTTACTAGGTGTTGTTGCAAATGGGTTATTATCGGGATCATTCAAATACGCGGTTAGAACCATGCCGGTTAGGCCTACTGATTCCTGTAATGTGGTGTCTTCACCGTATGACCAATATCCGCTTGGGTTTTGTTTAGTGCTAAGCCATTCAAAATTCTTATATATGGGGTCTAAATTCAATTTACCCGCACCAAAAATATCAGAATCAACAGTCCAATCATTATTACCATCATCTTTTAACCCATCATGAGAAGCCATACATTTTAAGTAGTATTTTGTTTCTACCCCACTAGCAGAGGAATTTATTTCTCTCATTTGTTGTAGAATAAGTGCAGCGGCACCTGTTACGTAAGGTGCAGCTGCTGATGTACCACCGAAATACTTATTCGTTTGTAGAGATCGTGCATATGTTAGGACATTCGTTGGTGCAACGATATCTGGTTTATGGCGAGAATCTGATGTTGGTCCTTGTGAACTGTAAGATTCTTGCGGGCCATTTGTCCAACTTAATTGATTTACAGCCCCAACAGAAATACAATATTCGGAATCTGGGGGGTTGGGAATACTTTTAGCATGAACTTGGTATTGCGATTCAATATCATGTATTTCTGAAAAGAGATGAAATTCTAAGTTAGTATAAGTATTCCATTTGCTTACTTTTAATGTGTAATCACCTTCCATTGTCGCTATATAATCAATTTTCTCAGCTGGAGAATCATGTCCATATGTACCATTCTGAATATCATTTCCGGATGCTACAAGGGTATTTGTAGGATCATATAAATAAATATCATAATCTTTATTTGTTGATGGCCAATTATTCCACGTCAAATAAAGTTTAATATTATCGTTAACTTTGGCATTAATAATTAAAGAATCATCATTAGTACTAAAATAGTGGTTACCAGAAGAATTCGAATTATTAAATGTGCCATAGTAATGCCTATTCGCATAATTACCTGCAGAATTAACCCATAATATATTAGCAGCTTCTGCAATCTCAACCGAATGACCGGGGTCATCATTATAATACCATTCACCATCATAAAAGTTTCTATTAAAATATATATTCGAATAATTTATTATGTCGACATTATTCGTAATACAATATTGTACTGCATCATCTAAATATTGTAAGTCCGCTACTTTAATAATATAGTATGCTGCGCTCGGAGCTATATCATATACTATTTCTGCGACATTTGTTCCATGGTCCAAAGAAGACGCATCATTACTTTCATCTGTTAAAGTGCGTATGGGGTGTTCGGGTTCAAAATAAATGGGGTTTGATTTAAAATCCCCGCTAATTATTGAGTTTGAGATATTTTTAAATCCTTTATCAATTATCGCTATTTTTACTCCCGATCCTGAGTATCCATTTAATCTCTTAAAATCTGCCTTTATTTTTGTATAACCTTCACTTAAAATACTTGTTGAAGCTGGTTTTTGTGGAAAATCAATGAAACATATATCATTTTTGTCATCTACAATTGTTTTCAATGATTTAATTGGTATTTTTGTTTGTATCTTTTCTTTTCCATGTATATTAGTCGCCCCTAAATCTATTAAATATTTTTTATCAACAAAAGAACCCTTATTATAAGATATAATAACTTTAATACTATTGTTTTCAAGATCGATATTATGGATTTTGGCATAATTTTCCATTTCTTTTATTTTGTTGTTTTCTGCTAAATCAACTAATTCTGCTAATCCTTTTTCAAGTTTTGGGTATTTTTTGTAATATTCGATAGCTTCTTTTTTTGCTTCGTATTTTTGTTTTTCCATTTTTTCTAATGTTATACTATCTGGCTTTTCTTTACATTCAATGTTAATAGAACTCGTAATAATAAAAGAAAATACAACAGTAAAAATAAAACGCAGTATTTTATTGTTTTTGTTCATTTTTCCTCCCTTATTTCGCTGTCAATATATTTACTGTATGGAATAATGTCTTCGATTGTAGGTACTTCTTTTAATAACCCTAGTATTCTATCTATTGGAATAATTCCTTTAATAACATATGTCTGAGTGCTTTCTTGTATTTTATATTTATTAACATCTATTATGGAAGGATCTGTGGTCAAATATATTGCAACTCTAATATTATCGTCCTTTATGTCTTTTTCAAAACCATGTTTTTGTGCATATGCTTGTCTTTCTTCTTTTTTAATTATAATAAGATCAATCAATTCTGTTGATATTTTATATTGATTTGATGAAGCGCTTTCATCATTATTATTAGGAACTAAGTCAGTGGTTACAGGATATACTGGCAACTCAATTCTAATTATCCAGGACATAGCTGCAACTATATTTAAAGAATTTATTGGTACCCATGCCGAAATAGCTGTTTTAGAACTATGTATGTTATAAAGGCCATATTCTGTTAATCTGGTTTCATCAATGATCGCATTTTGTTCATGTATAATCACTACTTTAACACTATTATTTTCAATATAAATATTATGGATTTTGGCATAATTTTCCATTTCTTTTATTTTGTTGTTTTCTGCTAAATCAACTAATTCTGCTAATCTGCGCTCTAATTTTGGGTATTTTTTGTAATATTCGATTGCTTCTTTTTTTGCTGCATGCATTTGTTTATCCATACTCTCTAATCTAGCTTTATCTGGTTTTTCTTTACATTCAACATTAATAGAACTTATCGAAATAAATAATAAAATAATATTCGATACGAAATACCCATGCATTCCATTTATTGTTTTCACTCAAACCTTCCTTTTTTTAATCCTGATTAGCTATAGAAAAACCAGGAACAAACTACTAGTGCTTAATTTTTCTGTTCTTATAAATTTGATTTGATTCTTTCTCTTTAATAGATGAGATTGTTTTTTCTTTCGTAGGATGTATCTTTATTTTAACACTATTATTCACAATATCTATACCATGACGTTCTGCATAATCCTTCATTTTATCTAATTCCTTAATTTCATAGTAAGGCACTACCATATCCAATTCACCACCAATTTTTGGATATTCGTGTTTCTTCCTTTCTTTTTTTAGTTTTTTCTCAATTGTATCTTCTTTGTTTCTTTGATCACAATATACATTCCTTGTGTTTGTTGAAAGTATAAATATGATTGTTACACAAATCATAAGAAAAAATATTTTACTTTTTAGTTTCATGATAATTTTCATATCCCTGTTACGCATCGTTTACTATCGCGTGGTCTTCACATATTTTTTAAACGTCAGAAAAAAACCTCTATTTAATCCTCAAAACTTCGCGCTAAAGCTTATTCTCAGGGTATCTTGGATAGAACCAGTTGATTTCTGTATCACTTTTTAGACAAGTTTTTAAGCCTGGAAAACATCTCACTGACCAGATTATAGAGTTTCAGAGATTCTTCTCTAAGAAGGGTGTGGGGTGCCGCTCCTTTAATCTAATTTTGATTTTTTAAAATGTACGTCGATAAATACCCTTATGAATTCCTTCGCCACGCGCCACGCCGACTTCAGCGATGTCGCCTTTGACTTCCCGCCTGACCGGCGCTTCAACAGCACGGGCACCTCGGCGAAAATATTGCCCGCTTTCACGGCCTTCACCAGGCATTCCGTCTGGTAGAAGAACCCGCTTGATTTGTTGGAAAGCTTTTCAAAGATTCTTGTCCTGTAAAGGACGGTCCCGTTGGTATAGTGGAAGTTCGTCCCGAACGCGGTGTTAACTATGAACAGGTACGTTCCTGAAAGAATCCTCCTGGCCAGCGTCCTTTCGCTCTTGTTGATAACGTACGGGTTGACTATATCCACGTGCTCAAGGAG
>MGVM01000048.1:4523-10748 GCA_001800495.1 Elusimicrobia bacterium RIFOXYB2_FULL_48_7 | reverse complement strand
ATATCCAGTGCTTCCAGGTATTTCTTCTGGTTGAAGAACGCATTTGCCAGTTCGAACCGGTTCACAAGCGTGAATTCATCCGGAACGCCGGCGGCCGGCGGCCTCTGCTTTGTGATCCCGAGCACCAGTTCCCTGTTTTTTACCGCTTCGGTATAATTTTCGCCGTAAAATGCCGCCCAGGCGAGCCCGTCGTAAACATAAACCAGCAGCGGGCTTGAATTCCAGTTAAGCTTGCACAGCCCGTAAAGCCCGGTTGCTTCAGCGTTCATGCCCTGCTTCAGATAACCCTCGGCAAGGTATAAATAAGTCACCATTCTCCACGGGTTGCTGCTGGGCGGGAACTGGTTAGAGATGTACCGGCTTGCAGATACCAGCGCGGGGTAATTGCCGTCAAGATAATTCGCCCTGCACATAAGCGCCAGCGCGGATTCGCGCAAATCCGCTTCCGTAGTTTTGTCGATCACTCTCTGGAAGGCCGCCACGGCGCCGGAATATTCACCGAGTTGGGCGAGCGTGTTGCCCAGCAGGAGTTCTGCCTGCGGCGTCAGCCGGCTTTCCGGGTACTGCTGTTTGAACTTTATCAGCGAAATCCGCGCCTGGTTGAAATTGTTTAAATTATAATAACACCACGCCAGCTTGAACTGCGCGTTTGGCGCGTACGTGTTTTCCGGGAAAGAATTCACCATGTCGCCGTAGGCAAAACTTGCTTCCTTGAACCTGTTTTCCTTCAGGAATGACTCGCCTATCAGGTATATCGCCAGGGGCGTGAATTCCCCTTTAGGTTCATTCTGCAGGTACGCCTGGAAGCCGCTGCGCGCCTGCAGGTGGTCGTTCTGCTGGAGATAAGCGCACCCGATCCTGTAAATCGCCGGGCCCGCGAGGACGCTTCTTGAATAATAGCGGAGGAATTTTTCATGGCTGTTGATGGCGCTTTTATAATCCTCTCCGGCGAAGAAATCCTCTCCCAGCAGGAAATTCGCCCTTTCAATGAGCGCGCTGTCCGCGCTCTGCGCGTGTTTTTCGATAAGTTCCTTTAGTTTTTCTATCGCCAGGATGGGTTTTCCCAGGCGGACCTGCGATTCAGACAGAAAAAGAAGGGCTTCAGGAGAATCAACGTCCCTGAAATTTTCCAGCGCGGCTTCGTCTTTCCCGAAATGGTAGTTAACCAGGCCGTTTATATAATTAAAACTGTTATCCTTTGCATAAGCCGCCTGCCCGGCTGATATTTCGTTCATGTTTTTTTGGGCTGTTTCAAAATCATCCAGGGCTACGCGGCACTGCGCCTCGAGCAAAAGGCGTTCATATTGCAAATACCCCTTTGGGAATTTGCCGGATGCATCCGCCAGGCAGTCAAGCGCCCTTGAATAATCTTTCCTGTTGTAATATATCTCAGCGATTCTCTGGAAAGCACTTTCGGCTTGCTGGTTATAGGGGTATTTTTTCGCGACAAGCTGGAATTTTTTCAGGGCTTCCTGCGACACCGGGTCCAGGTTGAAGAAACATTCCCCCGTCATGAACTGCACCTCGGGGACTAAAACATCCTTGGGATAGTGTTTCACGAACAGCTGGAACTGTTTTGCCGCAGCTTTTTTGTTTTCCTTGAATAGTTTGCCGGCCATCCGGTAGAATTCAGTTGAAGAAAGCTCCGGTTTGGCCGAGGCCTGCGCCATTGAAGGAATAAGTGTAATGCTGAACATTATTATTAATGAAACAAGGAACCTGCTCATTCTCATTTTCAACGCGCCGATGCGCGGCTTGTATGCCAGCAGGCGCATTCCTGAATTAGCGGGAATGATAAAACTATTAATAGCGTTTATATCGCTTGGGAAAGACAGGTTAAGCCTGATTTTGGGACAAAATGCCAGTTCCCGGTTGAATTTTGTCATTTTTTTCATTGTAATTCACCTTCCTTGTAAATATCCTGTATATAGTTACATTCCTGTCATCGTTTTTTGCTAAAAAAATATGAAAGACCAAATAAAAACTCGGAATAACCTGGAACCGCAAACCTTTTAGCCGCCTTTTTACAATTCCCCGGCACTCTTCCGGTGTTTTTCCGAAATAAATGCCGTTAATACAGCTGAATTGTGTTTTGGCGGCCCAGCCATCCTCCGGTCATTTGCCGGTAGGATCTGTGGCTTTGCGGCCCCGGATTACTCCGAGTGTGCCTTTATCAATCACAATCTTATTTATTAACAGTATTATTAAATAATACTATTAATAAATAAAAAAACCGGGCATTTATTTGCCCGGTTTTGTATTTTACCGACAGTAAACAGCTTTGTGCGATTTTTAATGATGGCCTGGCTTCCATATGACACCTCAATAAGTTTTCTTTCCGCTGGAAAGAAACTTTGAAAGAAAGTCATATCTGAATGCAGCCAATCTAAGCTAGAATCAGGTTTTCATCATATTTTTTTCGGCGGCCCAGCCCCCCGCTTTAATGTTCTGTGAAAAACCTGGCGGGACTGTCGGCTTTGCGAACCCGGATTGCTCCGGGAGTGCCTTTATCGTGTCTTTCCGATATATTTATACATCGGGTTTGCAAAAAAGTCAAGGGTTATTTTTACATCCCTGTTACAGGCGTGATAAATTACTGACGGGGTAACGGAAGGAAAAATGAGATGAAATTTTTTACATCACAACGCGGATTTTTATTTCAGGGCCGTTGAGCTGGGAATTTGAAGAGCTGACAGATTTATATCCAAGGATGAATTGTACCATCGGATTACCAACACCGATGCCCGCGTTCAAGTCAGTCAGAGGCGAACTGTTTATTATGCTCGCGCCGAAGCCGCCTGTGGCGAAAAAGTTCTTGTGGAACCACTGGTCGGTTGATAATTTCAGGGAGATACCGGAGAGGTCTTCCATCTGGCAGTACGAGATGAACGATTCCACAAGGCCTTCGCCAAGCTGTTTTCCCAGCACAACGCCTACATTGGAAATGGAGAGCGAAACGTTCTCGTTTTCCAGCTTCTCAGTGTAGAGGTTGTAGTCGAATTTAAAGCCCCAGGCAATATCGCTGGGTTTTCCCGCCGAGATAAAATCAAACATCATTCCAATATCGGATATTTTGTCCGATACAGTCTGGTAATTGAGGGCGGTGTTGTACCAGGTATGCCGCGGCGGCGCCTGCGGTTTTGACTGTTCAAACCGCTCCCTCGGGGTGGCACCCGGGTATTCGCTCTGGTCAATGATCACGGTCTGGCCGCCCATTCCCATTCCGGGGTAAAAACGGTTGTATGGGTAATAGTAGGGATAATTGTACTGGTAATACTCCGGGGTATAGGGGGTAGTGTAATAGTTATACGTATTTCCCCCTTGCTGTTGCTGCTGGCTGCCGTCACCGCTCCCGGAATCCTTTGGTTTTGGCTTAAAATCATTAAAGAAATTATTGAGTTCACTGTTTTGGGCCTGGGCTATGTAAATAGGGGCTGGGTTATAGGCCGCGTTTGCCTGAGCGGTGGGCTGGGCCGGCTGTTTTTCTTCCTCTGTGGCCACAATCGGAGCGGCCGCAACAGGCGCGGATTCAAAATCCTTCTTGAACTGCTTCAATCCGGCTTGCGAGTAATTAAAACAGGAGGCAAGTATGCTTAACTGCAGGATTATGCCCAGGGTTGTTTTGGGTTTCATTGTAATCATTAGACGCAGGCAAGGCCGGAAAAGTTACGCTCCGGGTTTTATTTGGTCCAATCGTAGATTACCGCGATATACTCATCTTTGCTGTTCTTCAGGCCTTCATATGCCTTCTTCGCGTCTTCCGGGCGCATTGTGTGGGTGAGCATGGGTTTCACGACAAGCCGGTTCTCTTTGAGGAGTTCGAATGTATTTTTCAGGTTCTTGATATGGGAATGTTTCATGAACGGGTCCGGCTGGAAAGGTATGGTGCGGGCATGGGCGCCTATGAATTTATGCGACGTGCCGCCGTTATGCACTGATTTGAAAATGGCCGTGAGGTCACCCTGGAATTCCGCGCGGGGAGTGCCAAGAAGGATAATTTCGCCGTACTGCGCGACAATCGGCAGGATCGGCGGTATCACTTCGGACATTCCCGTGGCTTCGATGAATGTCGATACGCCGGCGCCGCCGGTGATTTCCATTACTTTTTTCTTCATCGCGTCCTTGTCCTGCATATTCACCACGTGCTTTATGCCGCACTGTTTGGCGATTTCGATGCGCTTTTCGTTTATGTCCATGGCGATAACGGTGCCGCCCTGCATCTGGGCCAGCTGCGCCGCGAAGTTCCCTATTATTCCCAGGCCGGCCACGCCTACAAAATCTCCCAGGTCTATGCGCGAGACCCTCAAACCCGTGAAAGAAATGGCACCCATCCTGCCGAAACAGCCCTCGTCAAGTTTTAATCCCGCAGGTGTTTTCACCAGGATATCGTTAAGGTTGGAGGAATCGTAAACATGGTATTCCATGTGGCCGTTGCTTGAATAGACAAGGTCGCCCTTTTTAAAATCCTTCACGTCCTTGCCAACCGCAATGACTTCCCCCATGTTGCAGTAGCCGGGCGTGCCCGGCAGGGAAAACCACGGGGCGTTGCCCGTATAGCAGGCAAGTTCAGTGCCCGCGCTGATAAGCGAATATTTTGTTTTGATGGCCACGTCCATCGGCTTCAAATTATTTACGTCAAATTCTTCGGTGATTAACTCCACTTCAAACGGCTTCTTCAAAACTACTTTTCTGTTTTTCACCTGTTTTCTCCTATTTATTTAATTTGTTTTGTGGCTTCTTATTGAGCTGACTTTCAGGGTTTCGTGGTTTCCGTTTTCCCCGCATCAGCAGCGGGAGGTTTCCTGGATTTATACCTGAGCACGTTCCTGAGGCCGTCCATGAAAAGCGTATCATTGCGGAATTTCTGCAGCAGAGATGAGTAGCGCCTGCTGTACGGCACTATCAGTTTTTCAAGCTTGTTCTGGCTTTTAAGGTAATCCACCAGGCAGTAAAAGTCACCGTCGCTTGTGACTATAACCGCTTTGTCGTAATTCTTGAATTCCAGCATCGCGTGGAGCACCAGTTCCGCGTCAATGTTCCCCTTCACCGTGCCGTCGGATAAGCTGACTGTCGGCTTGTAAACCAGCAGGTAGCCGAAATTCTTGAGCGCGTCGTAAAGGTTCTGGTTGGCTTCCATCTGGCCGATGAATATGAAAGCCTTGGTAACACTGTATTTCTGTTTCAGGTAAACGCGGAAGCGCCTGAAATCAAGTATCCAGTTCTGAGAGCGGATTGAGAGGTTCAGGTTCTGGCTGTCTATAAAAGCGTAATTGTTGCGCTGGGGTTTCCTGGTTCTCTGCTGGCGGGAAAAACGCCCGCGGCCCTGGCCGCTGCGGCCACCTTGCTGTCCGCCCCGTCCGGCCTGGCCGTCGCGCTGGCGCTCGTTCTCTCCCTGCCCCTGCCGTGGCCGTGGCCGAAAAAACCTTCTTCTCCCTCTATAAGAGGAAGAGCCGGACGCGTTGGATTGCTGTGAACCTTGCTGGGCCGGCACCGTGGATGAAACGGAACCATCGGCAGGCACTGCGTCTTTTTTCTTTCCCGGGAGCAGCTTGGAAATTTGTTTTTTTAGAAATGATCTTAATGGCATAGTTTTTGTTTACTCTCCGCGCTTATTATACAATTATTTGCTTGTGCTGTCTATCCAGTCCAGGATATTGTTCTCGAAATCTCCCCCCGGCACCAGCATCTGGGTGCCGTGCTGCGCCTGAGCGCCTTCAAAAAAATAAGCGTCGGTTTTCAGCTGGCGCGCCACCAAAGTAAGCTGGGTGGCAGTATCGTATGCGTACTTGTCACCCGGAGAAGCGGCGACGCCAAGAGGCCTTGAACCGTATTCCTTAATAATAGGGTTAATTTCAAGCCCGATGTAATTCCAACCCGGGGATAAAAGCACCGTTACCGGTATAAATTTATGTTCTGATGCGTAGATCATCGAAATATTGGCGCCTACGCTTGCGCCGATAAGCCCGACCCTGTTCTTTTTAATGCCCTTGCTTTTCAGGTATTTCACCGCGCCGTCAATGTCGCTCACGAGTTTCTGTATTTCCGCCAGGTTACCTGAATTGACTATCTGGTTGATGGTCAGTTCCTGCCCCTTTGTATTTTTGTTACTGCCGTGATGGCCGCGCAGGTCGTAGGCGAAATATCCGTAGCCGCGCTCAGTGAGCTTCTGTTCAAACGAGTTCCACTCATCTTTTGTGCTTGCAAGGCCGTGGAGTAAGATAAATG
>MGVM01000048.1:518-4456 GCA_001800495.1 Elusimicrobia bacterium RIFOXYB2_FULL_48_7 | reverse complement strand
CGCCTTGTCGTCCGGCCCGGGGCTGACTTTAGCGCACGCGCTGAATATTGACGTATAAGCTATAATTAAAACAAATAAACTAAAATGTTTTTTCATTTTCCCCTCTCCTCAAGAATTCTGCACGAATCCAAAAAGATTCTTGACATGCGAATATACATCTATTCTTCTACTCAACTTAAGTGAATTGAGATTTAGTTTTCGTAGCGGTCCGATTTATCGGACTACATTTGGAAACTTTGTATTTTTGCGTGATGAATCACGCCGCTACAAAATTCATAAGGAAATTATTTCTACAACATCCTTGGTTATGAAATTTCTTAAGGTTTCTTCCGGAAAACATACTTACATATCTTACCCGACATATCGTAACAAGGGTTTCATTTTACCTTGTATATTGAAAGTACGGTTTAATTATACTCAAGGGTGGGTGGCTATTACTTCACGCGCCAGGTTCATGTACGCTTCCGTGCCTTTTGAGGAGGCGTCGTACTGGAAAACCGGTTTGCCGTAGCTCGGAGCTTCCGCCAGGCGCACATTCCTGGGAATTACAGACTTGTATACCTTGTTACCGAAGAATTTTCTTACTTCGTGCACCACCTGGTTGCTTAAATTGATCCTGGCGTCAAACATGGTAAGCACTACGCCCTCAAGCTCCAGGTCTTTGTTCAGCGACTGCCTGATGCTGTGGACTGTTTTCATCAGCTGGGTGAGGCCTTCCATGGCGTAATACTCGCATTGGATGGGGATAAGGACGGAATCCGAGGCGGCCAGCGCGTTTACCGTCAACAAACCCAGCGAGGGGGGGCAGTCGATCAATATATAATCATAGCTGTTCCTGATACGGTTAAGAACATTTTTAAGTTTTGTTTCCCGGTGCTCGGCGGGAACCAGCTCGACTTCCGCCCCGACAAGATCGGTGCTCGACGGTAAAATATCAAGGAACTCGACGGAAGTCGGCCTGATGGTTTCCTCCGTCGGAACACCGTCGATAATCGCGTTGTAAATGTTGGATTCCGGAGATTCCTTATCATGCCCCAGGCCGCTGGTGGCGTTGGATTGCGGGTCCAGGTCAACCAGAAGGACCGATTTTGTAAGATGTGCTAGCGAGCCGGCAAGGTTGATAGTAGTGGTAGTTTTGCCAACGCCGCCCTTTTGATTGCAGATAGAAATTATTTTACCCATGTAACCTCAAAAAGACCATGAAAGGGGAAAAGACCCGGATTTTTGGGGTTTGACCAAAATGTTCCACATGAAACATGCCGGGCAGGCATCCCAACCACCCTGTTAAAGGGAAAGTTGGGAACCGGGGCCGCTTTTGCCCTTCTTTAGTCTTTTAAATACAGATCCAGTATTTCCTTTATCTTTTCCTTGGGGTCCAGGAACACCTTGATTTGTTCTACAAAATCCCTTGGCAAGCCTATTTTCTTGATCAATTTCGAGTGCTGGTACCTTAACCGGTCAGTCCTGAAGACGTTCAGGTCCATATGGTTATTTATGGCTATGTTCTCGCTTGGGATGAATATTTCCTTGATTTCGCAGTTTGCCTTGACATTGCTGACAGTCAAGCAATAGATATAAGCGTCTATGGGCTTGCGCTTGTCCACCAGTTTCTCAAGGGTTTTCTTTAGTTCTGAAAAAGCGATATTGCTTTTATCAAGGCCTTCTGCCTTTGCGGTATTTTTGCGCGCGGTCATTGCGGTGCCTCCCTGAATTTTTTTATGATTGTTCTTTTTTACCCCGAATTTTTTCGTTCTTTTTTATTGTAACAAATTATCAGCGGGTTTTCAAACAGCGGGTCATTTCAACGTTGTGCGACGGCGAAAGCTTGTCGGCGAATTCTTTGAGGCGGGACTTGTTTTTTTCTCCGAAGTTGTCCCTGAGGAAGGAACATTTGATGCCGTAGTATAAAATATGCCGGTGGAACCTGTTCATACCTTTCTTTTCACCGTAGCGGTCGAGCTCGCGCTTCAGGTGCTGGTTGCAAATCTCTGCTATCTCATCGTAAGGAGGGGGGGTAACATCCTCGCCCTTTAACGCCTGAAGTATACCTTTGAATATCCAGGGGTTGCCCAGCGCGCCGCGCGCCACCATCACGCCATCGCAGTTTGTCTGCTGGATCATGCGCACCGCGTCATACGGGGTATTGATATCGCCGTTGCCTATTACAGGGATACTGCGCACGCTTTCCTTTACCTGCCTGATTATATCCCAGTCCGCCTTGCCCCTGTACTTCTGCTCACCGGTCCTGCCATGTATTGTGATGGCATCCGCGCCGTTTTCTTCCAGCATTTGGGCGAACTCAACCGCGTTGATGCTGTTTGAATCCCAGCCCTTGCGGAATTTCGCGGTGACCGGCTTCTTTGAAATTTTTTTGGCAAGCCGCATTATCTGGGAGGCAAGCACCGGGTCTTTCATAAGCGCGACGCCTTCATGGCGCTTGACTACTTTCTTTGTGGGGCAGCCCATATTGATGTCTATCAGCGCGATATCGGGGTTATCGTTTATCTTTTCAATGGCTTCAGCAATAATGTCCGGCTCGCAGCCGAACAACTGGATGCCCAGGGGCTTCTCTTCTTCCAGCACCTCAAGCATCTTCTCCGTCTTCTTGTTCTTGTGGTGGATGCCGCGCGCGGTGATCATTTCTGTAAACACAAGCCCCGCGCCCATCTGCTTGCAGACAATCCTGAAAGTAATATCAGTAATGCCCGCCATCGGCGCCATGAACACGTTATTCTTAAGTTCCAGGTTTCCGATTTTCATGATTATTCCATTGTAAAGGAGGATGAAAAACGTTTACGTAGTGAGCCTGAGCGAAATAAATTACTTGGTTTTCACAAATGAGTAGCCGGGGCCCAAGGGGAACACATCCCTTTCTAGTACCCCATGACACTCGCTTAGAAAGAGTATGGGGCACACGGCGAGCCTCGTTTGGGAAAAAGTAATTTGTGCTTTGAGCGTTAAGCGAACGAAGTAAATGTTTTTCATCCGGGTTGTTTCACGTGAAACAACGGCTACCTGCCCTTATCTTTGATGCGCTTGAGTATCTTCGGGTCGGTCAGTTCCCTGTAAGCATCCGTGCCGATCCACCGCGCGGACTTACTTTTACTATTCTTAAGCTCAAGCGCCAGAGCGGCCGCTTTCTTATTAAGCTCCATATTTCTCTTGCCTATCTGCCTCAGCGCCCAATTGACCGCCTTGCGCACGAAGTTCCTTTCATCCGTTGATTCCCTTTTGATGATGGGGAAAAGCTTATCAAAGTCGCTGTCTTTCAGCTGTTTGTTATGAACCGCGATAACCGCCATTATGGCAAACCCGGCGCGCTTAACGAACTCTTCCTTCCTTTTAGGCCACTCAACCACCTTATCAAGCGCGAATCCGGTCTCGCCAAACAGGTTCATGCAGCACTGGTCGCATAGGTCCCAGGAGTCAAACTCCTTCACCCATTCTTCCATCTGCTTAGGTGTAACCTGTTTGGGGTCATCTATTATGCCTGCAAGCACCCTTGCTTCATGAATTCCCGAAGCCCAGAGCTGTTTTGCCGTTTGATGGTCTTTTTTGATCATCCGGCCAAGCTTGCGCAGTTCAGGCATCGGCACGCCATAGGCATTCTTTACGTTTATGCCGAATCTTGCCATCCCGGCTATGTTCTTCGGGTTATGGAAGGACTTGATCTTCGCTATGATTTCTTTGTAGTTCATAATTCCTTTCATGGTGTTGTTATTCAAAAAAGACAAGGAGGGCCATTATCGCGATGCCAAGCATTATCATGGCAAATTGCCAGATTGAATTCGAAGTGGACATCTTGCATTCATTGCTGTGTTCGTGGAGTTCAGGAATCAGATCGGAACCGGCTATATATATGAACCCGCCGGCCGTGATGGGGAGCAGGGCAAGCGTGTAGTCATTGGCTTGAGCGCCGGCCAAAAGCACTACCAGCG
>MGVM01000048.1:0-442 GCA_001800495.1 Elusimicrobia bacterium RIFOXYB2_FULL_48_7 | reverse complement strand
GCGGTTCAGGATATGTCTTTTCACAAATTTCTTGAATTCAGTATTGAGCATGCCCTTCGTAACTTTTCCGAAACTGTCCACTCCCTGCTTCCTTTCAAGCAGGAACATCAGCAGATTCACATCTTCCATGTGCTTCTCCGCGGTCTTTCTCGCGAGGCTCATTTCTTTCATCTGATAGTCAACGAACCTTTCAAGGTAGCTGCTCCATCTTTTCCGGAATGCATAGTGCAGCTTCAACTCATCATAAATTCCTTTTTTTTCCCAAATCAGTATCGAACCTGAAAAGAAGTACCTGCCTTCACCTTTGGCATTTATTCTCGTCATGATCGCAGTATCTGCTTCCATCTGCGGCAGGCTGACGGTTTCAACGGCAAAAGCAGTTCCGTGGGCGTCCTCAAGCCTGACAACTTTTCCAACGTGGCTTTTCACAAGGAAAATGCCG
>MGVM01000047.1:290-10853 GCA_001800495.1 Elusimicrobia bacterium RIFOXYB2_FULL_48_7 | reverse complement strand
GTGTATTCCATGGCCCCGTAAGTTTCAAGTGTTTTAACGATCTGGGCTATATTTGACTGCTTCTGGCCAATCGCGACGTAAATGCATATCGGCCTTTTCGGGTCGTTTTTCTGGTTTATTATCGTGTCAAGAGCTATCGCTGTTTTTCCTATCTGGCGGTCGCCTATGATAAGTTCCCTTTGCCCGCGGCCTATCGGTATCATCGAGTCAATGGCCTTCAATCCCGTCTGAATTGGTTCTTTCACGGGCTGCCTTTCTATGACTCCCGGAGCAATGACTTCAACCGACCGGGTTTTGCTAGTGGCTATTTTTCCCTTGCCGTCCAACGGCTGTCCGATCGGGTTTATGACCCTTCCAAGCAGTCCTTCGCCTACCGGGACTTCCATTACCCTGCCGGTGCGTTTGACCTCATCACCTTCCTTGATAAGCTTCTGCTCGCCGAATAGAATACAGCCGGCGCTGTCCGCTTCAAGGTTCAAAATCATACCGAAAACCCCGTGTGGCAGGAGCACAAGCTCGCCGTACATGGCCTTTTCCAGGCCGTAAACCCTGGCGATGCCGTCTCCTACCTGCAGGACATAGCCGACTTCCTTGAGTTCCAGCTTTGATTGATAGCTTTCCAGTTGTTTTTTGATAACACCGGTGATTTCTTTAGAATCGATCATGAGAGTTGTTCCTTTAAGTTATTTATCTTTGTTTTTAAACTATTATCCATTATTGCGCCGCCGATTTTTATGATAAGGCCGCCGATAAGTTCTTTTTTTACCGAATATACAACTTCCGTCTTTTTGCCAGTGAATGCACTTAACTTTCCTTCAAGCTGCTTTTTCTCTTTTTCCGAAAGTTCATACGAACTTTCAACAAAAACCTGCCCAACCCCCTGTTTTTCCTTTACCAGCCTGCGCAATTCGGCCAGAATGTCCGGTATAAGCAGGGTTTTCCTTTTTTCTATCAGGATCCCGACACATTCCGCGACTTCCGGCGGGATCTTGCCCTTGATGCTCTTAAACAAAGCGGCTTTTTTTTCCTCGCGGGAAAACAGGGGATGCGCAAGGAATTTATTCATTTCGGGCGAATTATTTACGATTTCCGACAAGCCGGCAAAAACCTCGCCGGTGCTGTCCATTTGTTTATCCAGTACCGAAAAAAATGAACGCGCGTAATGCCTGCCTGTAAAAATATCTTTCATGAGGGTTTCTTCCCGGTTCCGGCATCAAGGCCGTCCAGCGCTTCTTTAAACAGGTTATCCTGCATTTTTTTGTCTATCGATTGCCGAATGATTTTTTCCGCTATTGAAATGGAAAGGGCGGACAGTTCCGAGCGCAACTCGGCTGATATACGCTTCTTTTCCCCGTCAAGCTGCTCCTGCGTTTTTTTGCGCAGTTCTTCCGCTTCACTCTGGGCGATTTTCAGGATTTCGCCTTTCATGCGCTCCCCATCCTGCTTAGCCTGCGAAACAAGTTCCGCCGCTTTCTGCTGGATCTCTGAGAGTTTCTGGCTGTATTCCTGCTGGAGCTTCTCAATCGACTGCCTTGCTGACTCAGCGACATCAAGATCTTTTTTTATCTTATCCTGCCGCTCTTTAAGCATGCCCAGCAAAGGCCCCCACGCGAACTTCCAGAGGATGAAAAGGGCCGCCAGAAAAGTGATTAACTGGGCAATGAATATCCCGGGATTAATTTCTATCATGTTTTTTGTTTAGTTATTGCACAAAATATTTCATGAACGGATTCACGAAAAGCAGGATTATACCGATGAAAAGGGTATAAAGCACTAGCGATTCAATGAACGCAAGGCCTATCATCATGGCAAGCTGGATCTGCGGTGTGGCTTCCGGCTGCCTGGAGATGCCTTCAACAGCTTTTGACACGGCCATTCCCTGCGCTAAACCGCAGAATGCCGCCGCGAATGCCAACCCTATGCCGGCGACAATGACGGTCCATACGAAATAATTGACTGAATACGGCGCTGCTGCCTGTACGACAGAAGCAGCCGCTTTTTCCTCTGCCCATACCAACCCGCTCATCATCATGAAACCGACAATACTTAAAATCCTTCTGACCATTTTCTTCCTCCCTTAAATTATTTTTAATGTCCTTCCGACCTTACAGCACCTGCCACATAAGAAATCGATAATACCAGGAAAATCAATGCCTGGATCAAGCCGATCATGAGCCCCAGCAGAAGAATGAGCGGGCGCAAAACCAGCGGCCCGAGCGTGAGCCCTTTTTCAATAATACTGTCGCCGAAAAAGAATTTCAATACAAGCAATGCCAGGACTCCAAGCAGTATTTCTTTCGAGAAAATATTGCAGAACAAACGCATGGCAAGTGAAAACGGGCGTGCGAAATTACTGATTATTTCAATTACAAACATCAGCATGTTTATTGGAAAAAGGTACCATGGCAGTTTCGGCCCGAAAAAATGGCCGAGATAACCCCATCCTTTCACCAGGAAACCCTGAAAATTGTAATAAATGAATACTACCAGCGCCAGCATCACTGTCACATAAGGGTCGGATGTAGGTGAAATAAACCCGGGAACCAGCCCCATTAGATTGCTGACAAGTATATAAAAGAATATTCCCAGGAAAAGCGGGTAATACCTGTGCGCTTCCGGGCCTATGGATTCATCAGCCAGATTGAACACATATTCAAAACAGAATTCCAGGATACACTGGATTTTGCCGGGTATGTATTTGAATGATTTCAGCGCTATAAGGGAGACTACAAGCAGTATCGCCCATACGAGAAGAGACATCAATATTGAGGTTGGAACATTTGCTATGTGGTATTCTATGCTTTCGGGGACAATTGACATGGTTTTGCCTGTTTCGCGATTTTTGTCAGTTGAATAATTCCGATTATAAAACCGGCAGTAAGGCCGGCGAAAAACCCCACTAGGTTGATTTTCAAGAAAACGATCAGCACGCAAAAAACAAGTATTACGGCCGGCAAGCGCAGAAAAGCTGTCCTCCAGAAATAGCTCCAGACCTTCGGGTTTTCAAGAGAACTTATCTGTTCCAGCGTCACCGCAAGCAGATATGTATTCAAAAGGCTTATAGCAATGCCGGCAAATATGCCAGTAAAAATATTCCCCCCCTTGAGAAAAATAAGCGATATTGACGCGATGAGGACGAATAAAACCGAAACGCTAAGGATTGTTTTTTTTATGCTTTGAAACATCTGAGCTTTCCGCCATTATTTCTTTAATTAACTGCCAGAACCCAGCGACAATACCTATTACCAGGAAGATAAGGGTAAAGTAATGGAAACTAGTTTTAAAAAACTTATCCAGGTAAATCCCTATGGCAAGGCCGACGGCCGTTGAAACAACAAGGTTGATACCTAGGGAAGACACCGAAACCATCCTGCCGTAAGAATTCTTTGAACGGTTTTTATTATCTTCGGTATTGCCTGGCATTATACAGCCATCTCTTCAATCCGGATAAGGACTGTTTTGGCTTCTATTATGGAAAGAGCGTCTATTTCTTTTACTGCGTCCCTTATGGATTTTTCCCTGACAACATGCGTTGTCATGAGGATGGACGCTGCTTTTTTATTCTTGGAAACCGGTTCTTTCTGGAAAACCCCGGCTATGGAAACGTTATTTTTTGCCAGTATCCCTGATATTTTCGAAAGCACGCCCGGTTTGTCAAGAGCAGAAAACCTCAAGTAATACTTGCCGGCGCTTTCCTGCGCTGGCAGAAAGGCCAGGGTTTCGCAGTGGGAATTATTTACATAGGGCACCCTGCCGGCAGTTCCCATGTTCACTTCCTTGGCCAGGAACATTATGTCGCTTACTACAGCGCTTGCGGCCGAGTCGCCGCCCGCTCCCTTGCCGTAAAATATAATATTACCGGAAGCTTCACCTTCGATCAGGACAGCGTTATATTCGTCTTCAACAGAGGCGAACTGGTGGTTCTTTGATATCAGGCACGGCCTTACAAAAAAATCAAGCTTATTATTGCAGTTTTTACCGACGCCAAGAAGCTTCAGCACGTAACCGAATTCCTCGTAAGCGTACTTAATGTCGATCGGCTGGATTTTACTTATGCCTTCGCAGTAAATGTTTTCCCTTTTTACCCAGCAGGACCAGGCGATAGAAGACAGAATTGAAAGTTTATGTGTGGAATCTATACCCTCGATGTCAAAATACGGGTTCATCTCGGCAAAACCATTTTTCTGAGCCTGCTTCAGAGCGTCTTCAAAGCTTATATGTTCCCTGAACATCCTGGTCAGGATATAATTGGTTGTCCCGTTCAATATCCCGACAATGCGGTTTATCCTGTTTGACGCCAGCCCTTCGTTCAGCGCCTGTATCACAGGAATGCCGGTGCATACCGCGGCCTCAAAATAAACGACTTTCCCCCTGCTCATGGCAAGCGAAAATATCTCGTCCCAGTTTTCCGACAGAACTGCCTTGTTCGCAGTGACTACGTTTTTCCCTGCTTTCAGGGATTCAATAATGACTTTTTTGGCTATGTCCCTTCCGCCTATAAGTTCTATTACAATGTCAACGGAGGGGTCGTTTACTACTTTCTGCCAATCGGATGATAGCTTAACTTTATGGCCCAGCTGCCGGGAATATTGTTTAAGGCGCGCGGCTGAAGCGTCGCAAAGATGAATAATTTCGATCGAGGCGTTTACCTTGCGCTCAATTATTTTCTTGTTCCTGTTCAGCAGGTTAACAGAACATCCGCCGACAACTCCCAAGCCTATAAAACCCAGTTTTACCTTGTTATTTTTCATTATATGCCTTCCGTCATGCTTATTTTAAAAATTGTTTTATTCTCAATGCCGCGTCATGGAAACGGTTGTCGTGCGTGACCAGTGAAAAACGCACATATCCCTCACCGTATTCCCCGAACCCTACGCCGGGCGTGACAACTACGCCTGTTTCCATAAGAAGTTTTTCGGCGAATTTAAGCGAACCGATAGCCTTGAATTTTTCAGGGAGCTTTGCCCAGAGATACATCGTGGCCTTGGGTTTCTCAATTTGCCAGCCGATTTTTCCAAGCTCAGTCGTAAATTTATCCCTTCTGCGCCTGTAAGCTTCAATTGTTTCCTTCACACAATCCTTCGGGCTCTTGAGCGCGCAGACCCCGGAAAGCTGGATGAATGTCGGGACACCGTAATCCACGAACGACTTGAATTTTTCAAGCGGTTTGATGATGTTTTCATTACCTACGACAAAACCCACTCGCCAGCCGGCCATCGAAAATGTTTTTGAAAAAGAGTGGTATTCAATGCCCACATCTCTCGCCCCTGGCACCTGAAGAAACGAAGGGCTCACATAACCGTCGAAAGTCAGCTCGGAATATGCGTTATCATGGACAATAATCACATTGTATTTCTTCGCGAATCTTATGGCTTCCTTGAACAGTTTCATGTCCTCAACAATTGCCGTGGTAGGGTTGTTAGGATAATTCAAGAACATTATTCTAGCTTTTCTTGCTATCTTTGCAGGGATTTTGCTTAAGTCAGGCAGGAATTTATTCTTTGCAAGAAGCGGCATCTTATAAACAATGCCGCCAGCCAGGGCAACGCCGTTATAATAAACAGGATATCCTGGGTCCGGGACGAGAGCGATATCTCCCGGGTTCAGGTATGTCATGCACAGGTGAGCCACGCCTTCCTTGGAGCCTATAAGGGCGAGAACCTCTGTTTCAGGGTTGATTTTCACCCCAAATCTTTCATGGAACCACTCGCTTACCGCGCAACGGAACTTCGGCATGCCTTTTGCCTGCGGATAGCGGTGTGTCCTGATGTGGTTTTTAACTGTATCGCACATCCTGTCAACAATATGCTGGGGCGTCGGCATATCGGGATTCCCCATGCCCAGATCTATAATATCCAGTTTTTTAGCGATAGCCAGGGGTTTTAGCTGGTTTATCCTGGAAAATATGTAAGGAGGAAGCTTGTTAAGTTTGTCAGAAACGCGTATTTTCATGGTGGTTTGTATGATATAAAATTATAATTATAGAGTCAATTAAGCCAATCACAAATTGGCTTAATTGATGCCGAGGACATGGTGTCCGAGGCGCAATTAAAAAAGAAGCCGGGGGTTTAACCCGGCTTCTCTGATTTTTCCTGTATTATTCTAAGTTTTCTCTTAGCCAAACCTGTTGACGGTTTGAGCTTCGCTCCTAGCTCAGAAGTGATATCTCAGTGAAGCGCGGGAAATCAAGTCCGCAACGCCTGCGCCTGAATCCAGGTCGAAAATCGTTGAGATTATTGCCACGTCCAGGTCGAAATCCTTGGCCGGCTGAATGCCGAAACCAAGCGATACTGTCGCCGGCTGTGCAACCGGTGTCGTTGTTGTCTCAGCGCTGGTAGCAGCTACTGCCGTATCCCTGAGAAGAGGGTTTCCGGAAACAATGTATTGCTGGCTCGTTGTTTTCGTCTTGGTATTGGACATAAGCGTGCTTTGGACGCCGAGGCGTGTGCATACCTTTGCCCAGGTCTGGTGCTCGACCGCAACCGAGAAAGGAAGGCTCATTGTCGTAACTTCCTGTTTTCCGGAAATTGTCGGGCCAAGGACCGTGTTTGCAACCTGCCCGCCAAGGTCGGTGCACATTAAGTCGACGGTCTGACCGGAAGACCTGAAACCGACGGTATAGATCGCCTTTATGACTTTTGAAGGCTGTGTATGATACGCCGCATCAAGCATCAAATTCGTGGTCTTGTCCGTGAACGCTTCTTCCTTATTCAGGTTAAGGCCGACGACCGCGGAACTATTGTCAGCAGTGGCGGTACGTTTTGAGGAAATATCTATTGACTGGTAACCGAACGTGGTGTAAAGCTTATTGCTGCCCATCGCCAGCAAACCGCGGGCCAATAAACTCATATTCGCGGCCGCATTTGTTTTTAATTCATCTGATTCGCTTAATCTGTTTAATGTGGCAGCAGTTTCTATGCAGGAAAGAGAATAGCTGTTGTTGACCGAGGGCATGGCTATTGTAAGCGCAACATCGAGTTTTTCAAACGGCCCCATTTCCTTTAACAAAGCGCCAAGGCCTATCTGCATGTCGCTGGTCAATCTTTTTGAACTCACTGACCCGTCGCCGACAGAAGTTGCCGCTCCAGACCCGGTATACGAATAGTCATCATTCAAGCTGTTGTTGGCCATCGATAACCTGGCTCCAACAGACAAATTGCCTAAAGGCACTCCATAGAATATATCCAGCGAATTATTGGTAATCGCGAGAGGAGTCATATTATCTACTACCGCGCTTCCTGTAACAGCCGCGTTTCCCGGGCCAGCGACAGCTTTATTAAGGCCGTAAAGCGAACCGTTGGCAGCATTGGCAACTGTTCCTGTGTATGGCCTGCCGATGAATACGCCAAGGTGCCCATTAGCAACCTTGAAATTCGCGCCGCCCCATGTGTTTGCCGCTCCGCCCCATATTTCACCGTAAACTGTCTGCCATTCGGTGATCTGAGCGGGGTTTATCCAGATGTTAAATGCTGTTTCGTTCTGGAAGTTGGACAACCCAAGTGACTGTGACTGAGTATCCGGCACACCTGAAATCTGGCTTTCAAAAGTTGTAGAACAACTCGAATACTGCGCGAAACCTATTCCTGCAAATCCGCAAATTACAACGAGTAAAGCGACTAATTTCTTCATTATATTTCCTCCGTTTTTAGTAACACCAAACATCCAAACTACCCTACAAACTCAGGGATAACAACTACTGTTTTTCACCTCCCTGTATCAAAATTTAATAATGAATTATAGAAAAAATTATATTTGTTGTCAATGAAACCATTAAATTACACTGCCGGTTCTGATAGAACTTCCTGCAGCAGTTTGTTTACCACCTGCGGGTTCGCCTTGCCGGACGTTTTTTTCATGACTGCCCCCACAAGCGAACCCAGTGCTTGTTTTTTGCCTGCCCGGTATTCATCAGCCGCTTTCTGGTTTTCTTTTATCACGTCATTTATCACGTTTTTCAGTTCGTTTTCATCGGATATCTGTACCAGCCCCTTCTCCTTTATTATAGCAGCCGGCGCCCTGCCTGTAGACATCATGTCCGCGAACACAGTCTTGGCTATCTTGCCGGATATCGCACCGGTTTCTATCAATTTGACAAGTTCACCCAGGTTTTCCGGCGAAACAGGCGATTGTTCCACGTTTTTGTTTTCCGAGTTCAGTTTTCCCAGTAATTCTGTGTTGATCCAGTTAGCGAGCAGTTTCGGCGAATTAGGCGTCCTTGGGTTCATTGAAGCGAGCGCCGTTTCAAAATACCGGGCAAGAGGTTTTTCCTTTGTCAGGACTTCCGCGTCGTACTGGGACAACTGGCACTCTTCAACAAGCCGTTGTTTCAGTTTTTCCGGAAGTTCAGGAATATCTTTTTTGATCGCATCGATCAGGTTTTCATCAAATTCAAACGGGGGCAGGTCCGGCTCAGGAAAATAACGGTAATCGTGAGCCTGCTCCTTTGAGCGCATGCTCCCGGTAATATTGGCTTTATCGTCCCACAACCGCGTTTCCTGGACTATTTTACCTCCGTTGCCGACAACTTCCACCTGGCGCCGTATTTCATAATCCAAAGCGTCCCTTACGGACTTGAATGAATTCATGTTTTTTATCTCGGTTTTTGTCCCAAGCTCTGTTTCGCCGCGTTTCCTTATTGAAACGTTCGCGTCGCAGCGGAGCGAGCCCTTTTCCATGTCACAGTCTGATACTTCAATGTACTGCAATACGGACTTCAGGGCCGAGAGGTAAGCGTGAGCCTCGTCGGGGTTAGCAATATCAGGTTCGGACACGATCTCAAGCAGAGGTACTCCGCTGCGGTTGAAATCGACAAGGGAATAGTCAAGTTTTCTTGAACCAAGGGCGTGCAAGAGCTTGCCCGTGTCCTCTTCCTGGTGCACGCGCTTAATCCTGATCGTTTTTTTTGCTTTAGCAGCCGCTTCGGGGCTTTCCCGCTCAATATCAATTTCCAGGAAACCATCGTAACCGAAAGGCACTTCGTACTGCGTAATCTGGTAATTTTTCGGCAGGTCCGGGTAGAAATAATTTTTCCTGGCGAAAATTGAATGGCGGTTAATGCCGCAGTTCAACGCCAGGGCGGTTTTAAGGTTGAGTTCAATGGCTTTCCTGTTGGCGACCGGCAGGACGCCCGGCTGGCCGGTGCACACGGGGCAGATGTTTACATTAGGGTCCAGGGTGAATTCCGTTGAACAGCCGCAAAACATTTTTGACTTTGTTTTCAGCTGGACATGGACTTCAAGGCCGATAACGGGCTCGTAAGCAGAATTATTCATGATTTAATGTATTTTTTAATTCCTTGAGCAAGATTTTATCTAGCTTATAAGCGGATTTATTTTTCGCTTCCGGGAAAGTGAACCATTTTGTTCCCAATGCTTCAATAGTGGTGTTGGCTATCCTTTTGCATGGTTTCATTAGAAACCATTTCACGTTTTTCCTGACCGTCCTGCCCATATGAGTGAAAAAATACTCGGACGAGCCGATTTTTTTCAAGATGCCGCAGGAATAACCGGTTTCTTCCTTTACTTCTCGCAGGGCGGCTTCTTCCGCGGTTTCCCCGGGCTCCAGGTGCCCCTTCGGGAAGGTCCAGACTATTTTTCCTTGCAGGGTTTTCACCCTTATCATCAGTACCTTTTTTTTCTTGAAAACCAGACCGCCAGCGGAAAATTCAAATTTAACTTTCTTCAAAGAACACCCTAGTCTTTCCCCGTGTATTTTAGTACGCCCTGTAGGTTTTGTAGGCAACTTCGCCTATAAGGTTCTTTGCCAGCCTGTACGAGCCAAAGTCGCTTGTCAGGACACAAACTACAAAATCTCCCCGGGGAGTGAACACAATGCCGGCGTCATGGCATATTCCCCTGAGCAGGCCCGTTTTATGGGCCACGCTGAGCCCTTCAGGGAGATACCTGGGAATCCTGTCGTTGTATTTCTGGTGAGAAAGAATGTCCAGCATGTCCTGGCAGGCTGTTTCCGATATAATTTTCTTGTTGTATATTTTTTCAAGAATTTCGCCCATTTCCCTGGCAGTCGTGTAATTTTCAATGCCCAGGCTCCGCATCCTGAGATCCATTATCGCCCTGTCCATCCGGGTGACCTGCATACCCAGCTTGTTCCTGAAAACCCAGTTAACATACCCGTATCCGAGCTTATCAGTGATCATGTTGGTGGCCGTGTTGTCGCTTTCCGTAATCATATGGTATAAAAGTTCATCTATTGTGAATTTCGTGCCCCTGCGGAACCTTTTCAGCATTCCGGAACCTGAGGCTTTCAGGCGCTGGCTGAGGGTCAGTTTTTCCTGCAGCGTGATATTACCGTCTTCCACTGCCTGGTAGGCCGCTGCCATGATTGGAATTTTCACAAGGCTCGCACTGGCGAATTTTTTGTCCTCGTTATAAGCCACGACAACCCCTGTTCTGAGGTCCTTGATATAGAGGCCAACTTCGCCGGGAAAGGAATACACATTTTCCATTACTTCCTTGTTCAAGTCGTTATAAACTATGAGTTTCTGGATATAAGTGTATTTTACGGCCGAGGCGGTTACCAGCCCTGCCAGTATTATTACATGTA
>MGVM01000047.1:0-274 GCA_001800495.1 Elusimicrobia bacterium RIFOXYB2_FULL_48_7 | reverse complement strand
TCTTTTCAGCGGCGGTTTCTCGAAGGTGCTGAGTTTCCGTTGGTAGTGTTGGCCGCGCCGGTCATTGTGTTGATGGTAGGTCGTTTAATAAAAACGATTCGGATGTTTAGGCGAAGTATCATTCCGGCCATCGGTTTACTTCTACTACTACTAGTGTTCGCTTCATCGATCGATATTTACACTTCAATTTTACAGTTATCACCGGACGCATTTTTTTCTTCTGATGAATCGTTAGTTTTGGAATGGATTCGTGAAAGTACACCAGTGGATGCGG
>MGVM01000046.1:10981-11380 GCA_001800495.1 Elusimicrobia bacterium RIFOXYB2_FULL_48_7 | reverse complement strand
CGTGGAAGCGATCCTCGACTTCGGCGTGCTGATGACCCCCGCGCTGGTCGTGGACGGTGAGGTCAAGGTGGTGGGGACGGTACCTTCAACAGAGGAGATCAAGAGGCTGTTGGAGGAATGATGAACTTCCTCCTTCAGAGTCCTCGCTCGCGCAGCGTCTGGATCACCGTGGCGGCGATCTGGTTGATGCGGTCCTGGCTGAGGTTGCCGGTGCGCGGGGGGCAGCCTTCCTTGGGGGCCTCGACGTAGCCGAAGTCGGCCAGGATGCACTGCAACAGCCGGCTTAAGGCCGCACGGTCGATCCGCTGGCTCTCGCTCAACGGCTGCCGGCTCTGGCCCAGGTGGAAGCCGCGGAGCTCCACGGCCGCCCGGAATCCCTCGGGAAAATCGGCCGAGTAG
>MGVM01000046.1:0-10851 GCA_001800495.1 Elusimicrobia bacterium RIFOXYB2_FULL_48_7 | reverse complement strand
GCCCGTCGCACCCGGCGCCCACCGCCGCGTATGAAAGCGGGTATATGAGTTTCGGCTGGCCGCCGGAAGAATCTTTTGAAGGCGGGCCTGGCATGCGGACTATATGCGTGATATCCGCTATCACGGGATAGCCCAGTTCCTGCATCAGCGGGAAGGAACGCATATCGCACACAAGGTTGTTGTAACCGAATATCGTGCCGCGGTCCGTGAGTATTATTTTATCGTTACCGGTGGATTTCGCCTTGTCACAGATTTTTTTCATGTCCCATGGGGCAAGAAACTGGCCTTTTTTTATGTTTATGGGCTTGCCTGTCTTTGCCGACTGCACCACCATGTCTGTCTGGGATGACAAATACGCAGGGACCTGTATGACGTCAAGCACCTCGGCGGCTTCTGGGATTTCCAAACGGCAATGGACGTCGGAAATTACCGGCACGCCGGTTTCCTTCTTGATCCTCTTGAGTATTTTCAGGCCTTTTTTAAGCCCCGGGCCTCGGTAATAACTCACAGAACCGCGGTTTGATTTATCATAGGACGATTTGAAAATATAGGGGATTTTCAATCTCTCGGCGATTTTCTTTACCTGCACGGCTATTGAAACCGTGAGTTTTTCGTCTTCAATGACGCAAGGCCCCGCAATCAGCACCAGCGGGTTTTTGCCGCCTATTGTTATTTTCCCGACCTGTATAGTTTTCACAGAAACCCTCCTCGTATCAATCTTTCGGCTTTTTTTACGTCTCCCGGCACGTCCACGGCAACCGCGCCGCCTTCGGTTTTCACGACCACTACCCTTATTTTGTAGCCGTTCTCAAGTATTCTCAGCTGTTCAAGCTTCTCGGACTTTTCAAGCGGTGTCTGGCTGAGTTTCACGAACCTGTTTAAAAAATCCTTCCTGTAGACGTAAAGCCCGATATGTTTGTATAAATTGTTTTCACCGCGCTGGTTACGCGCTGCGCGCGAAGTATTCGGGATCACCGAGCGGGAAAAATACAGCGCGTGGAAATTCCTGTCAAACACCACCTTGGCGCTGTTGATGTCCGAAAGGTCTTCCGATCTGCCCGGAAGGCACACAGGCGTGGAGACAACGGCTGTTTGATCCTTTATAAGTGCCTGGATGGTTTTATCAATTAATACCGGGTCGATAAACGGCTCGTCACCCTGCAGGTTCACGACGATGCCGCAATTTATTTTCCTGACAGCCTGGGCTATCCTGTCTGTGCCTGTTTTGCAGGTTCTGGAAGTCATGGCGACTTCCGCCCCGAAACCGACAGCCGCGTCGAAGATCCTTTTGTCATCGGTGGCTATCACCACGCGGTCCACGAGTTTTGCTTTTTTCGCCCTTTCCCACACGCGCTGGATTAGGGTTTTCCCGCAGATGTCAGCGAGAGGCTTGCCCGGAAACCTGGTTGAACCATATCTCGCCGGGATCACGCAAATTATTGGTTTCATTCTTTAATGGCTTCTTTTAGTTCATTCAGTGTTACCGTTGCCGTGCCGAGTTTGGCCACGACGACACCTGCCGCGTAATTGGCTATTTCCGCCGCTTCCTTCAGCGGGGCGCCGGAGGCAAGGCACAGGGTCAGCACCGCGATGACGGTATCGCCCGCGCCTGTAACATCGAAAACTTCTTTTGCCCTCGTGGGTATGAACAGCGGCTGCCTGGCTTTTTCAAATATCGCCATGCCCCTTTCACCAAGAGTGATTATCACTGATTTGCTTTGAAGTGTTTTCAGGATCTTTTGCCCAAGTTCCCTTATTTCGGCCTCGGTTGAAACTTTTTTCCGGTACATCATCCCCTGGGCGGCTTCGCTGAGGTTGGGTGTCATGGTCGTAATTTTTTTGTACTGGAGGAAATGTTCTATCTTGGGATCGACTGTTACCGGGATGCGTTTCTTGTTGGCTGACTGGATGGTTTTCTGGAGCAGGCCGGAGGTTATTACTCCCTTGCCGTAATCGGATATCATCACCGCGTCGGCTTCCCTGACGGCGCCTTCGATATAATCCGTCATGCGCTCAAGCACCGAGGGAGAAAGCTTTACCCTGCTCTCCCTGTCATAGCGCACTATCTGCTGGTGGTGGGCTATGACCCTCGTCTTTATGGTGGTCGGGCGGGAATCGTCCACCAGCACGCCGCTTATGCCGATATTAAGGCTGTCCAGCCTGCTTTTAAGCGTTTCGCCGGCGTTATCATTGCCTATTATGCCGGCAAGCATGGCTTTTCCGCCGAGCGAACTGATATTGTTGCTTACGTTCCCTGCGCCGCCCGGCATGAAGGTTTCTTTGGTAATATCAACAACCGGCACTGGGGCTTCGGGAGAGATCCTTGACACCGTCCCGTAAAGGAACTTGTCCAGGATCAGGTCGCCTATGACGAGTATCTTCCTGGTGGAAAACTTTTCGAGATACTTGAAATACCGGTTTTTCATGGTTCAAGGCCCCTTTTTGGCACAAAACTGGCAGGCAATCATTATATAAAATCTTTGGCGGGTTTACAACGACTCTGGATTATTTAAATAATTATAATTAATGCGATGGGAGGCTTGGAGAACTGCCAAAAGAGTCGGTTACCGGGGTTCTAACGGCCGGGTTCCATACGGGTGAGCGAGGCGGTGACAGAACCAACGGAGATTTTTGTGCGCATGAGGACCGGGATTTTACGGTCATCGGCGGTCACCCAGATCCAGAGCCGGCCCTTGGCCTTGAACAGACCGTCACCGACTATGAAGGGTTCGATCTTGAAGCATTCAAAACGGCCGGCAGGCACGCTGACTTTTTCCCTGCCGTGAACAAGCACTTTGAGGGAATAATTCCTGTCGCCGGTCATGGCGTCCATGTAATACTCCCCGCCTTCGCCAAGGTTCATAGTCCTTACATAGTAGAACGCTGAAAGTATATCCTGCACGAAAACAGGAATAGAGCCTTCTTTCACGGAAATCTCACACTCCTTGTTTTTCTCCGTAAGGATGAACCTCCGGTTAATGTGGTCAAAAAGGGTGGTTTCTTCTTTGGTACACCCGCTTTCGCGCTGGCGTTTCTGGTACTTGTGTGAGCAGATGCTTTCAATATCTATCCAGGACTCGTCAAGGTTGCGGACTTTGTAGAACACATCAAAAAAAGGCGCTGATCTTGATTCCGCCACCATGTGGTATGCCTTGCGGGAGTTGATTTCCTCGACTGAATCAAGCCGCAGCTCAGCGCTGCCGGCAAGTATGAGGCCCCAGCGCACATCGTAATAAAGTTTTTCACCGCTGGAAAACGCCTTGTTTTCAACCCGGCGCCAGGCCACCTGGCCGCTATTGGCCGCGGCCGTTGAGATTGAATTAGCAGCCGGCTGGCTGAATGTTTCTTCCATGCAGGCCAGAACCAGAACCATAAGAATAAATGCTGGGAGATATTTTTTCATGCCGGTTTTTGCCTCTGTTTTTGCGCAGCGTCAGTAATTATCCATTTTGCGGCTTCATAAAGGTTTTTCGCGGTGTAATCTGGCATTGCTTCCCCCGTTTTCTCGTTTTTTCCCGAACCCGTTAGAACCAGCACTCCCTTGCCGCCAAATTTTTTTCCTAAGCCGACATCGCTCATCTTGTCGCCCACGCAGTAGCTGACGCAAAGGTCAATATCCGCTTTTTTCGACGCGCTTAATGCCATTCCGATGTTAGGTTTCCTGCATAGGCAGTCCTCCTCGGGGCCATGCGGGCAGTATTCCATGGCGTCAAATCTGATCCCGTTGAGTGAAAGCACACCGGCAAGTTTGTCGTGAATGGCATTCAGCTGCTCGTGCGTCACCAGGTTCCTGCTGATGCCCGACTGGTTGGTCACCAGCACCAGTTTAAACCCGTTTTGCGCGAGCATCTTGAGCGCTGGTATCGAACCCTCGATGAATTCAACGCCTTCAGGGTCGTTAAGGTAGCCCCTGTCTTCAATTATTGTCCCGTCGCGGTCTATGAACACCGCCCTGTTTTTCTTTTTATCCATTTTTTACCTTTTTAATACCCTACAGCTTCAATATTGTATCCAGCTGTTTTTCAAATGTTCCCTTTTTTCCTTCCTCGATTTCAAGCTCAATTTTCAGTACATACATTTCCGGAGCATGTCCCTTCAGGCCGGACTGAAGCCCGGCCTTCAGGATTTTTTCAAGCCTTACCGCATCTTTTTCCGTCGTTATGACCGGAAGGCCGGAAGCAGGCAATTTTATTACTTCACTCTCAGAATACCAATGGTGATCCGGGTACCTGATATTTCTGGAAACAACCATTCCCAGCAGGCCCAGGGTTTTTTCAAACGACTCCGGCCTGCCGATGCTGGAAAGCGCCGTCACTTTCGTGCCGTTAAACCGCGCAAGCGCGATTTTTTCCCCGGTCGCGATTTTTTCAAGGCCGGCGGGTTTATGCAGCGCTTTAAAAATCGGAGCGCCGTGGTTATGCTTCTTTATTCTCCGGATAATTGTTTCAAGCTTCGCTTCCGGGACAAGGTTTGAGTTTGTCAGGAGTATTATCCCCGCCCTGCCGATCGAGGAAACCGGTTCCCTTAAAAACCCGAGCGGCAGCAGATGGTTGCCGCCGAATGGGTCCAGGCAGTCAATGAGCACAATGTCCAGGTCCCTGAAGAGCCGGCAATGCTGGAAACCGTCATCCATCAGCAAAACATCCGGAGCGAATTTTTCCACGGCCAGCCTGCCGGCCGCATACCTGTCGGCGCATACAACTACCGGCACGCCGGGAAGGTTTTTTGCCATGAGAAATGGCTCGTCCCCGGCGGCCTCGATGGGCTCAACTATATTATTACCGTCGGAAACAACGACCGGGTCCCTGCCCGCCCTGCCTGAAAGGCGGGTTTTTCTTTTATAGCCGCGGCTCAGGACCGCTGCTTTTTTTCTTTTCCCGGCAATGTATTTCGCCAGCAGTATCACGGCGGGCGTCTTGCCGGTGCCGCCAGCCGTGATATTTCCCACGCAGATAGTCAGGCCGGGCAGTATTTTCCTGTTTTTAAGGCAGAAGTTCCTGTTCAGCGAGACAATGAGCGCGTAAAATACAGACAGCAGCCACAATACCGGGTAAAAAAATATTCTTAAAATTGCCATCATAGTTATATACCGAGTATGATTTTGAGGTAAAACCACTTCAGTTTCCAGAAATTATCAACGGAGGAAGCGGTGAGGCCCTTCCACTCGATCCTGGGCAGTTCGTAGGGATCGGTTTTGCCGTCAACCAGGCCGGCATAGGTTGAGCAGGCGCCGTCATAACCGGTTTCCTTGACAAGCGCCTTGACTTCCGGATTAAACCTGCCTATCGGGTAACAGAAAAGTTTTACTTCCCGCCCCGTGATCTTCATTATCTCTTTTCTGGACCGGGAAAGCTCGTTTTTTGCCTGGAACTTTTTCATCAGCGCCAGGTTGCCGTGCGTCATTGTGTGGCTGCCGAAGGTGAAATAGGAAGACATCTCCCTTATCTGCCTGGTGTTGAGCCGCTTTTCCTCCACTGTGCGGTAATGCGCCAGAGTCCGGCCTATCTCGTTTACCGCCAGGAACACCGTGGCCGTATAACCGTATTTTTTCATGATCGGGTAAGCGGCTGAGTAGTTGTTCCTGTAGCCGTCGTCAAAAGTTACCGCGAAGGTTTTCCGGGGTATGGGCCTGCGATTTTTTATCCTGCTTACAAGCTCCTCCAGCGGGATTGTTTTGTATTTGCGCCAGTGCAGGTATTTCATCTGCATTTCAAAAGTCCACGATGACACATAAAGGGACCGCAGGCCCCCTTTATGTTCGGCAACATTATGGTAATAGAGTATGAAGCTTTTATTTGAAAGTGTTTTTGCCGCGTAAAAACATCCGGCAACCACCAGCGCGATCAATATAAGCCGTTTCATATTTTCGGCCCTCCGTAAACCTGCAGGGTTTTTTGCGCCATGACGCCTGCCGAGAATTTTTCAAGGATTATTTTTCTGCCGTTTTCACCGAGCTTGTGCAAATCCATGCCCATTATCCTTATAATGCCTTCCGCGAGAAGCGCCGCAAGGCCCATTTGGGTGCCCGTGCAGGCCTCAACCAGCACGCCGTCGTGGCCGTCGATGATGGCCTCCGGCACGCCGCCGGTCCTCACGCCCACTACCGGCCTGCCCGAGGCGAGCGACTCAAGAATGCACATCCCCAGCCCCTCATTGTACGACGGCATCACAGTGAAATCCACCGCCGAAAGTATGGCAGGTATATCGTTCCTGAAACCCGTGAAAATCACGTTTTTTTCCAGGCCAAGCTGTCTCGCGCGGTTTTTTATTTCCTTCTCAAGCTTGCCGGTGCCGGTTATTATGAACTTCAGCAAGGGGTATTTTGCCAGTACTTCCGGGAGCCCTTCAAGCAGGAAACCGTGCCCCTTGGTTTTGTCCATGCGGGTGACCACGCCCGCTGCTAACGCGTTTCCCGGGCCGAGGCTGAATTCATTTTTTATTTTCTGTGTTTCTTCCGGTGCAACATCAAACTCGTTCACATCGATCCCGTCGAGAATAACTTCTATTTTCCCGGGATCGAGCGAAAAATCGTTTACCAGATCGGCCCTGATCTGCTGCGACACGGTGATTATATTATCGGCCAGGGCGTACATCATCCTGTTGATTTTCCGCTTGATAAAACTCTTGCGGAAAGCCACGTTGCGGGTAAACACAACCTTCGCGCCTGCGATTTTTCCCGCCAGGGCGCCCGTGCGGTAAAAAACCGAGGAGTGTATGTCGATGACCTGCGGTTTGTGCGTTTTGGCTATTTTCAGTATTTTCAGGAAACTCAGCAGCCCCATCCCGCCGATAGGCATGAAAGTGTAGACGGCCATGCCCTCGCGGGCGCATTTCTCGCCTAGCAGCGCCTTCGGAGGACAGACAACAATCACGCCGTGACCGTGTTTTTTTAGTTCCCTTGAAAGAAGGAACGCCCTTTTTGCCCCGCCCGTCCAGTGTTTTGACCCTTCCAGAATTAATATATTCATTTTAATATATTCATGTTTTCCCGCTTTCGCCCGGGTTTATGCGCGCCGCGCGGTCCGCCAGGTACACGGCCATCCCGCAGGCAAAATAAAAAAAGTACACAGTGTTGCCCCTGAGGTTATAATCCACAAGCCCGTGGACCATGAAATCGATAACCGTGCCGGTAAAACCCAGCAGGGCCCCCTGCGCAAATTTGCTTTCAATTCCCGCCAGGTTCCTGAACCCGTACGCCAGCACACCGCAAACAAACGCCAGGAACAGAACCAGCGAAATCAGGCCGGATTCAGCGCACAATCCCAGGTAAATATTGTGATAATGGAAATGCTCTCTTTTCAGGAAATAAATGTTGTCGGTTTTTTCCGGTAGTTTCCTGGTGTAGAATGCTTCCTGGAACGTCTCGGGCCCGGCGCCCAGGATGGGGTTTTCCTTTATCACTCCGAAGGCGATGCGCCATATATTTATCCTCTCGATTTCATAGGCAAAACTAAAGGTGTTCACGACCCTGGCCCGGGTGGCCGGTATAGCCATCATTAAAACAAGCAAGGCCAGGGGAACAAAAAAAAGCATTCTTCTCTTGTAAACCGCAAGTACGGTAAGTGAAACCAGCAGGCCTATCCAGGCGCCCCTGGTAAACGTGAGCGCGAGCGCGAAAAGCACGACCAGGGCGGATATGAAATAAAAACATTTTTCCCTGGGCCGCGCGGAGGCGATCCCGGCGAAAAATATCACGGGGATAATCATGGCCAGGATCCCGCCGAGGGAATTGAAATGGTCCCACGTCCCGTAAGCCCTCCTGAGCCAGTAAGTCTGGTAATATAGTTCGGTTATTCTTTTCTTTGTGTCGGCGTAGTTCAGGACGGTCGTGCCGGTAAAATACTGGATTATCGCGTAAACAGACTCAAGCACGGCAAACACCGTCAGCAACTTTATGAATTTTGAGATCTTTTTCTCATCCCAGTTGAAACTTACAACGGCGAAAAACAGGCCTATCTCGCCCAGCAACAGGAATGTCCTGTTGAAACTTTTAACTATATTGACGGAAAACGCGCTTGAGACAATAAGCACGGCAACAAACGCCAAAAGGCATAATTCGAACACCGTGAATCCCCACATCCCCCTAGTCCCCCCTGGTCCCGGGGTCCAGATGAACTTTTTGTACGCAAAAACACCGGCTATCCAGCCGGCCAGGGCCAGAACGACTCCGGCTGCCTGCCCGGACATGGTCCAGCTTACAGTGCAGGCGAATACAAGAAACCCGGCAAAAACCAGTTTTTCAGCGAAGTTCTTCATAAAAGCCCGTCCACAATCTTCTCTATTTCTTCAAAGGTTATATTGTTTATACATTGCAATGTTTTACAGTTGTGGGATTTTCTCAGCGTGCACGGTGAACAGCCGGGGTTTTTCCAGATCGCCCTGATATTATTTTTCTGCGGCAGCGCCTCTCCCGGGTCCGTGGGGCCGAAAAAGCAAACCACCGGGGCGTCCACCGTGTAGGCGATATGCATTCCGCCGGTATCACCCGTAATATAAACATCTGAGCGTTTCAGGCATGCGACCAGCTGGTTAAGAGTGGTTTTATTTATCATATTCAGCATTTTTTCTTTGCTCCGGACGCCCGCCATTATTTTTTCGCCGCGGGTAACGTCATTGCGCGAACCGAAAAGCGCTATTCCGCAGCCATCTTTTTTCAACAGGGAGTTAATCAGCGTTATCAGTATATCTTCCGGCAGGCATTTT
The DNA here is from genome assembly GCA_001800495.1 of Elusimicrobia bacterium RIFOXYB2_FULL_48_7. Classification (GTDB taxonomy): domain Bacteria; phylum Elusimicrobiota; class Endomicrobiia; order CG1-02-37-114; family XYA2-FULL-39-19; genus OXYB2-FULL-48-7. The sequence goes on along the minus strand of MGVM01000046.1, from coordinate 2,148 downwards.
TCCTTTTCCTGCGTGCCCGGGCCTACCCCAATGATGACAGGGAATTTTTTTGCGAACCCGCCCATGGTTTCCTGCGCGAATTTTTCGTCTTCCGGGCCGGCCCAGAGTTCAGGGGTCCTGTTTTCCACCTTCAGGCCCAGGGCTTCCAGTATCCTCACGGCCCGGTCCAGCCGGTACTCCCTGCCGTTTTCCTTCAAGGCATGCGTGAGCAGGGGGCCACGCCAGTCGTAATCAAAACCTGCGCGGTACTTTATGCCGGCAAGCCATGCCACCAGGGCGGCATTATAATTTCCGGAAAGCAGGATAGCCAGGTCGAACTTTTCTTTTTTGAGTTGTTTCAGCAGTTTCCAGGTGTTTACCGGCGACTTATTCCTGGAATCGTATTCAATAATTTCGTCAACATAAGGGCAATGCTCGAGCATGCCCCTGGTCCAGCCGCGGACAACCGCCGTGATTTTCGCCTGCGGGAAATTTTTCCTGAGCTCCCGGTAAACGGGCGTCGAGGTGACAAAATCCCCGACCCAGTCCGGCCCCCTCACCATTATTTTCCTGATCTCTTCCCTGTTTATTGGTTTCATAAATACTTTTTTGCCGCGCTGAAAACATCCTCCGGTTTTATACCCATCATGCACTTGTTCACCCTGCAATTTGACTTGATCCCGCAGGGCCAGCACGGCAGTTTATTCAGGATAACGATGTTCTTTTCACCGTAAGGCCCGACCTGCGCCGGGTCGGTGGCTCCGTAGAGGCCTATCACCGGCACGTTGAGCGCCGCGGCGATATGTATGAGAGCGGTATCATTGCCGATCACCAGCCTGCATGATGAAATTACCGCGCAGGCCGTGCGCAGGTCTGTTTTCCCGGAAAGGTCTATAAATTCGCCGCGCAGGTTCATGGTTATATCGTAAATATAACCTTCCTCGCCCTTCATCCCCAGGAAAACCGGGGTAATATCGTATTTTGACATAAGCAGGTTGCCCAGGTTCGCGAAATTCTGCCACGGCCAGACTTTATGCAGCCCCCTGCTGGTAGCGACAAACAACACCAGCGGTTTTTCCGGGCTGGTTTTTTTATTTGTATTTGTAACGCTCAGGAATTCCGCGGCGGTTTGTTTTTCGTCATCCGTAAAACGCATCCATGGCAGGTACACGGACGGCTCCGGCAGGGCCCTGGGGCCTCCTAGATATTTTACCACGCGGTAATTGCGGTCAACAGCGTGCATCCCGGGGTCAAACTTCTCAATCGGCTTTTCAAAAAGCCAGGCGAACTCCCTCAATAAACTCACGCCCGCGCGCTGCTTCCCTCCGGAAAAATAGCTTATTATCGCGGTTCTCAGGAGCCCCTGCAGATCAATCACCAGGTCAAACTGTTCCTGACGGATCTCTTTAATGACTCTTATATACTCGCCCAAACCGCCCTTGCGGTCCCAAAGAATCAATTTGTCCACCTGCGGGATGTTGTGCAGGATTTTTTCGAACCTGGTGAAAACAAGCCAGTAAATTTTGGAATCCGGGTATAATTCCCTGAGCCCGTAAACAACAGGAAGGGAATGGACAATGTCTCCGATGCCGGAAGGCTTGATTATCAGTATTTTTTTCATCCAGGCCTTTGTGCATCCAGATATTTTTCTATTGAATCCACCGTTCTTTTTGTCACACCTTGCAGCTTTGCCATTACTTCCTTCGAGTTGCGCGCGTATTGCTGGAAATCCTGCGGGTTTTCAAGATAATCCGTGATAACATCCTTCAGCTCAGCGGCGTCCGCAACCCTTATACCGGCGGCGTTTTTCACAAGCAGGTCGGCTGGCTCCTTGAAACTTTCCGTGTAAGGGCCGAACACGACGACCTTGCCCAGGCTCGCGGGCTCTATCATGTTCTGGCCGCCCAGGGGCAGCAGGCTGCCGCCCACAAAAACAATATCCGCTATGTAATACGCTTTCATCAGTTCCCCGTACACGTCAAGTATGAGGCACTGGAAATCCTTCAGTTCAAGGAAGTTCGATTTTTTCACGAAGGAAATGTTCCTTTTTTCAAGCATTTCCTCGACCAGCGGTACCCTTTCAAGGTGCCTGGGCGACAGGATCATTTTCAGGCCCGGGAAATCATTAAGCAGCCCGTCATAGACGCTGATGATAAGCTCTTCCTCGCC
>MGVM01000045.1:3099-10969 GCA_001800495.1 Elusimicrobia bacterium RIFOXYB2_FULL_48_7 | reverse complement strand
TGAAAAGTAAAAACAACCTGGTTATAGCCGGGATCAGGCTTGTATTGTTCAGTAGCAGCTAATCCTATTTCCCAGGTGTTTTTTATATTCAAACCCGAGCTCCATCTTGCATTACCGATAAACAGTATATGTTTTGTATCTGACTGTCTTATCCTTTTTATGCATTCCTTGTAATTATTCCTGGCTTTAGCGATTGTTCCCTGCGGCTGACTGCTCGGATAATTATAGATTGGCTCGTTACAAAGTTCATAGCCGGCTACCCAGGGTTCGTCCTTGAAGTAATTCGCTACATAGGCCCAGTCGTCAATCCATCTCACGCACCAGGTGGAAGGGGCTACCACATCCCAGAACGGGCCGAACCAGGTTATGTCATCACGCATGTAATAATGCGAGTCAATTATGGAATAAATCTTTTTTGCCTTTAACATATTTACCAGGGGAGCAAGAAAACTTGACACATAAACTTCCGCGCCTGGGAAGTCTTCTATATTATTAACGCTGATCCTTGTTAAATTGACATACGATGATTTCGCGACCAGCCAGTCCACTTTTGACTGCAGAAGCGCTGAATTTTCAGTCATGCCGATATTTTTCCGGCAGGCGACGCCGCAGCCCATCCAGATACCATTGGGGTCTGAGCATACAGGCGACTTTTTTATGTATTTGCCGTCCACATGAAGCCAGACGTGCTCGTCAGCAGAAAATAGATTGGCGATAGACATGAAACTGCAGGTAAGTAGAGCTACCGCAAATAAAGCATTTGTTTTCATGAATTGTTCTCCAGGGATTTGCGTCATTTTATCGCAGCTAGTTTGCCGGTTACGCTTTCGCCGGAACCGCAGGTGATTTTGTAAATGTAGATTCCCCTGCCGACTTTTTCGCCTTCGGTATTGGTGACGTCCCAGGTTGTTTCTGCTGCTCCCGGGATTTCTTTTAGTTTTTTTACCAAGCGGCCGCTTATTGTGTATATGTTTACTTCTAAACTGCTTGCCCCGGTTACCCTGAATTTCACCACGCCGTTGTTGGAGATTCTATAGGGATTTGGATATGCGTGTATTTCCGCGTTTATCGGGGTTGCCGGAGGAAGCGTTGTGAACGTGTAGTCCACCGAGGCAGTCTCATTGCCGAAGGTGTCCCTGCTTATTACCCTGTAATGATAAACGCTGGTTGCAACTAAATTAGTTATAGCCATGCTGTGGGTTGTTGCTAGTGAAGAATCCAATGTCGTAGTTTTATTGTAATTTGCAGAACTGCCGTATTCCACAAGGCTTGTGGCTGGTTCATCCGTTGTCCAGGTTATTACTGCTGCAGTCTGTGTTATGTTCTGCGCTAATACAAGCGATATTACCGGCGGCGTGGTATCTATTGGCGCTTGTATTAATACTACCTGCCCGTCAGACGTTGTTGCCGAAAGGCTCTGCAGCCCAACATTGTTTTCGGCTTTTATGCTTATATAGTAAGTTAAATTTGCTGTCAATGAAAAACTATTCATGTTGAATGATGTCATTTGGCCATTGTCAAACCATGTTTTGATATTGCCTGAACCCGGTATTGTGCCTATGGCTATCCAATACCTGGCTATTCCGCTTTCCGGGTCGCTTGAAGCAGCCCAGTTTGCGGTAAGAGTGGTTGACGAATACGTGAAAGAGATGTCAGCTCCGCTTCCGTCCCGGACAACGGCCGGCGCTGTCGGCGGTGTTATATCGCCTGTATCAATAGCTATTACATACTGCCCGTTTGAATTTACCGGCAGACTTGCCAGGTTGCTGCTGTTTACCGCCTTTACGCTGAAATAATATGTTGAGCCAGGCGAGAGTGTTAAACTGCTTCTTGTAATTGAAAAATAATTGCTGCCTAGCGATGTCCACGCCGCAACGTTGGTTCCGCCCGGTGTTGTGCCTATCGCATATAGGTAGCCGGAAACACCGCTCTCCGGGTCGCTTGCTTCATCCCAGTTGGCCGAAAGCCTGTCATTTGCCATGGTTGACACTATATCCGCGCCGGTGCCGTCCCTGACACTGGCCATTACCGGCGGAGTGATATCCAGCACAACGACGCCGTTTGAATTGGTCGCATTGCTTTCAAGGGTTGACCCGTTTACCGCTTTCACGGAAAAATAGTATGTTGTCCCTACTGTCAAACTTAATCCTGTTTTTGTGATTGTCAGCACGTTGCCGATTGTCGCCCATCCGGATGTGTTTGTAGAGCTTGGTGAAGTGCCTATTGCATATTTATATGCGGCTACGCCGGACTCGGCATCAGCCGAGGAGGTCCAGTTGGCAGATAGTTGTGTTGTAAGTGTAGTTGCCGATTCATCGGCGCCTGTTCCATCATTTACCGTTGCAATGTTTGTCGGCGGTGATGTATCAACGCCGATCATAGTATATTCGTACGCTCCAATGTCCCACCCCCCTCCCTGCGGCCTTGTCAGAGCGCCTGATTTACCGCTCAGGTTTATCGCTCCGTTGTAGGAGCTCCCGATGTTAGCGCCGTTATTTATAGCTGTTCCTGTTTCAACGGACAAACCATCTGCGTTGGGAATTAAATTTACACCGTATGTGCCGATAAATCCACTGGGCACGTTTGTAGTGTTTTTGAATGCCGGTAATGTAGAATATGCTGAACTTTCCCACGAACTTAAGTTTGCCGAAGTATAATATGGCGTGCCATTCCGGACAAGGTTGCCGCCGCCTGCCCTGTAATAAATATTATTTGAATGCGCGGTTACCCTGGCTGGCGATATTTCATCGTACAGGCATATCCTCGGCCCTGTTCCGGTACTATCGGCGTAAACAATATTATTGGTAAATTCAAGTACTGAAGCTGTCCAAATAGTCCGGTTCAAAGCTGCTTCTCCGTCATTCCAGACACTCTCCCGGCAATTCTTGTAAAATGTATTATTGTATATTTTCATTTTAAAATCTTTGGTGCTAAGCCCGCCGTTGTTTGGCCTGATGCTGATTCCTGCTCCGCCATTGCTGGCTACGATGTTGCCGTAAAAATATACATCCCTAGGACCTACATTAGAAAACCTAGTGCCATCAGAGCCGTTACCCGTAAAAATATTATAACGGACTGTTGCCTGGTAGGACCCGTCGCATTCCCATACTCCATCCATAAAAAAACCCAATCCCGTCGGGAAAGATGCAGAAAGCCCGATATTATCGTGACTGTAATTGTATTCAACCAGCACATTGCTGGTCCAATTTTTCAGGCCTATACCTGCCGCAATACTGGTGGTGCTTGTCCCGCAACCCCAGACTTCACAGCCCCTTATTACTATATTTGTGCACTTGTCATCAGTATTACCGCTGGAAGGATAAACAACAATACCTGACCTGCTGGCCCTGGCAACTTTGCAATTAAGAATTTCCACGTTGCTTAAAGTGGTGCCTGTCTTATGCTCTCCGTTTTCTATGCTTGTCACGCAAATTCCATAGGACCAGTTCGTAGTACTGATTCCCGCGTCATAGACCGCGCAGTTTTCAACTCTTTTGACTGCACCGGTCAAATTTTGTTGGGTATAATTGCCCGGCATAAAACGGATGCCGTTTGTATCTCCGGTTGAGCCGTTGATTTCAAAACCCTTCACTACTGTCGGAATAGTCGGATGGTCAACGTTAATGGTAACGATACCCATCTCACTAAGCATTTTTATTGATGAATAAATTTTCGCCATTGAGCCAACCGGGCCGGAGCCCCAGGTGCACCCGTCGTATGTTATTCCCCCAGTGGCGACATTTAAAACATATTTATTGTATGTACCCGCCCAGGTGCCGGAGTTAATGAAATAAACCGTATCCCCCGGGCTGAGCGCCTGGCTCCCGGTCCATTCGTGCATGCCCGGACAGTGCGCCCAGGGCGCGGCAATGGTGCCCGCGGCATTGTCATTTCCGCCGTTTTGAACGTAATAGCTGGCCCCAAATAAATCTGTAAGCCCTCCGTGGTAAATGGTTAGCAGAATAGCCATAAGCAAAAAGAGATTCAATTTTCTCGTCAGCATTCCCTCCCCAAAATACTTACCGGCTATAATTCAATCCTTCTTCAAGCATTATCTTGTAGTTATTAAACGGGACATAGTTGGCTATCGAATTTCCTGAGCCGAGAGCGTAACCGCCGCCTTCAGAACAAACATCAAGAATATTTCTTACATATGCCCTCAGCTTGTCTTCCGGGGCGCGGCACAGCACATCCATATCAACGCCGCCAAGGATCGTTATTCTTTTCCCGTACTTCTTTTTGAATTCTGTTACCGGGGTTATCGCATCCTCGTAGGAATGCTTTGCGTCTATTTTAACATCGTCAATCAGATCATCCATTATAGCTTCAAGCTGGCCGCAGGAATGCAGGAGGTACAACAAACCGTTATCGTGCGCAAGCTGGGCTGTTTTCTTATGCCAGGGCAATACGTGTTTTCTTAAAAAATCAGGAGGCATAAAGGTTGCTGTCTTAAAACCCATGTCATCGCCCTGGAAAAAGCCGGTGAGTTTATCCAGTCCGGCTATCTTTTTGTAAAATTCGTACAGCAGTTCTCCAGCTTTCGCAAACACCGCTTCAACTAGCCCGGGATCATCGAACATAGCGTAAGACATGGTTTCGTATCCCATCAAAACATCCATCGGCAGTTCAAAATAACCAAAAGTAGGATGAACGAACAAGCCCATTCCGTCCGGAAGGTTCTTGGAAGCAAATTCAAACGCGCGCAAATCAATGTCTTCCGGCTTAGGCCAGGGGTACTTTTCAAAATCTTCCCAGTTTGAAATAGGCCCTTTGCCTTCTTCTGTCCAGGTTCTTTTTCCGCTGTCTGATGCTGTATCATCTGTAACGCGCGCCTTTCTCTGGAAACTCAAGCCTCCGCTGATATGGACGTAATCATACCCGTGGGAGAGCCATTGTTCTATCACAAGTTTCGCGTGTGTTTCCTTGAATTCCCTGCTGCTTGGTTTATGGGTCTCATAAAGCTTCCGGAACTTTTCCAGTAATTCAGGGTAAGTTGCTTCATCGGAAATAGCGAATTCAGCCAGGGGCGGGCGTTTTGGAACTATTTCCCTTTTGATAATTTTACAAAAGGTTTTAATATCCGGTTTTGGGTTTTGTAAAGGAATAGTTATGTAAGACATTTATGTGACCTCCATGGATTCCCGATAAGATTCTCTTCGGGGATGACAAAAATCCTGTCATTTTGTCAGTGCCAGTTTCCCGGTTATGGTTTCACCGGTGCTGCTGGTGATTTTGTAAATATAAATTCCCCTGCCGACTTTCTCGCCATCGGTGTTGGTTCCGTCCCAGGAAATCTCTGTTGTGCCTGTTTGTTTTTTTATCAGCCGCCCGCTGATTGTGTAAATACCAACTTCCCCGCCTGTCATCCCGGCCATCCTGAATTTTACCGGGTTATTACCAATTCTGTACGGGTTCGGGTAGGCGTGTATTTCGGGGTTTATCTGTGTTGGTGCCGGAGGAAGCGTTGTGAACGTGTAATCCACCGAGGCAGTCTCATTGCCGAAGGTGTCCCTGCTTATTACCCTGTAGTGATAAACAGTATTTGCGGTTAAATTTGGTAAAGCCATGCTATGGGCTGTAACATATGTAGAATCAAGGGTTGTGGTTTTATTGTAATTTGCAGAACTGCCGTATTCCACCAGGCTTGTGGCTGGTTCATCTGTTGTCCAGGTTATTACCGCTTCAGCCTGAGTTATGTTCTGCGCTGTTATTACTGAAATCACAGGAGGCGTTGTGTCTGTCAGCGGTATTGCAGCTATGTACTGACCGTTTGAATTTGTTGCCTGGCTGAACAACCCGACGCCGTTTTCAACTTTTACGCTGAAGTAGTAGGTTGCCCCGGCGCTTAAGGATAACCCTGTGGCATTAACGGAAATTGCCTGGCCGTTATCAGTCCAGTTCCTGGTATCCAGCGCGCCGGCTGAAGTGCCTATAGAATACCAGTATCTCAGTATGCCCGATTCGGCGTCAGCCGAGGCTTCCCAGTTCGCGGAAAGCTGGGTCAAAGATGTCGATGAATCGACATCGCTACTTAAACCGTCCCGGACTACTCCTATATTCGCGGGCGCCGATGTATCGCTGGTATCTATCGCGATTACATACTGCCCGTTTGAATTTGCCGCGGGCCCTGTTAATCCCCCGCCGTTAATTGCTTTCACGCTGAAATAATACGTTGAGCCCGGTGTAAGCGTCAAAGCGCTTCGGGTTATGGTTAAAACATTCCCGATAGTAGTCCACGTCGCAACATCAATTCCTCCGGCCGTGGTGCCGATGGCATACTGGTAATTGGTAATACCGCTTTCCGGGTCGCTGGCTGCTGCCCAGTTTGCTGAAAGCGTGGTTGCTGAAATAGTGGAACTGTCATCAGTGCCCATTACAGCGCCGTCCCTGACTGCAGGTGGAGCCGTTGGTGCTGAGGCATCAGCCGTGCTGACAACTAAAACTCCGTTTGAATTTGTTGCCGTGCCCGTCAAGCCCTGTCCGTTGACCGCTTTTACGCTGAAGTAATATGTTGAGCCCACGCTCAGGCTTAGACTCGTTTTGGTAATTGTCAGAACATTCCCGATGGTTGTCCAGTTTGTTGTGTCAAATCCGCCTGCTGTTGTCCCTATAGCGTACTTGTACCCTGAAATACCCGACTCGGCATCAGCCGAGGAGGTCCAGGTTGCGTTGAGCTGTGTAGTGGATATTGTTGTTGAAATGTCCACGCCTGCTGTGGCGCCGTCCCTGACAATTCCCGGCGCGCTTGGCGGCGTGGCATCCGGCGCGACATACTGCCCGTTTGAATATGTTGTTGCCGCGCTCTGGAGCCCCGCTCCGTTTATTGCCGCTACGCTGAAATAATAAGTCGTCCCTGCCGAAAGGGATAATCCGGTTCTGGTTACCGAGGTGACATTGCTGATGGTTGTCCACACTGCAATATCGGTCGCTCCTTGCGCTGTGCCGATTGCGTATTTATATCCGGAGATACCAGACTCGGCATCAGCCGAGGAGTCCCAGTTTGCTGAAAGCGTTGTTGTTGAAAATGTGGCGCTGGCGTCACTGCCAGTGCCATCGCGCACAGCCGGGACATTTGAAGGCGGGGTTGTATCATTTATATCTCCCAGTAAATACTGCTGCGTGAAAGGACCTATGTTTATAGGCGTTACTGTTGAACGTTCGATACCCCAGGCAAGCCACCTTAGGTCGTAGTCCCGGATTTCTGACTGAAGAACCACGCTTACAATCACTGTCCCTAAACTGGCCGGCGTGCCGGAAATTAACCCTGTATCCTGGTTAATGCTTAACCCCGACGGCGCCTGTGTAAGCGTATATTTCGGGCGTTCAATAACCCTGAAGTTTCTTGAAAGGTTGCTGTTATACTTCAGGTCGCCTATTGAGCGGATCGTATTTACCTGGTAGGAATACGGCTGTCCAATCTGCCCCACCAGCACCGGCTGGCTGTAAATAAACGGACTGGGTGTTTGAGCAAAATCCGAAGACCAGCTGCGTTTATTAACGGAGTCCACCGCAACCACGCGATAATACGCTTTATTAGTATTAGGAAGCGCAAGCCCCGGCCCGACAACATCCAGCTGGGTGGCCGTTGTTTCAGTTACAAAATTTGAAGGGAATATCGCCTGTTTCCAGCCTGTAGGAACGCCGAATTCCGTGGTTTCCCCAACAAAAACAACATGAGTGCTGTCGCTGACTGTGAATCCTTTTTCATCGCTGCCGTATACCCTGTACTTCGCCGGTGCCCTGCCTAAAAGGTTTGCGCTCCATTTAAGAGTGCCGATTCCCGCAACTGTTGTAGTATCCATTACTATGTTTATCGGATAGTTAACTCCGCGCGCGGTAAAACTCCAGGTGTTGCTCCACGCGCCCCAAA
>MGVM01000045.1:0-3070 GCA_001800495.1 Elusimicrobia bacterium RIFOXYB2_FULL_48_7 | reverse complement strand
CAGTAATATGTTTTATCCGGGGCTAAAAGGCCCGGGTAGGGAAGCGATAACTGTGCTTTGCCTGTGTCTTTTGTTTTAGAAATAATCTTGTAAAAATCAAAAGACAGGGGCCACTTCATATCAGCCCGGTCTGAAAGCTCATACTGGTAGTCTGCAATAGTATCCCCGGCATCAGGGTCAGTTGGGACAGTCCATTTGAATATGATGTCCGTGCCGTCGCTCTCGCCCGCGTCGGCCGGATATGTGCAGGAAGGAGGAGCGTTCGGCGGGTTGGAAGCTGACCTTTCCACCCATTCGTGGGTAATGCGCGCATTGCGGCTGGTGCTCTGGTCGGAATAAGTAAAAGGGTTGCTGCCCACGCGCATTTCAGGCAATGCCAGCGGCGCCATCTGGATATCGTTTAAAATATTCAGGCCGGTAAGATTATTGCTGCCTGTCAGCTGGCACCTGAGATAATAAGAGTAACGCGGAGTTCCGGTATGAGGAAAATTGCTGTCCAGGTTGTTGCTGCTTAAGGTTGTCCAGGAGCTGTTATCCCAGGAAATTGAAAATACAGCCCCGGTGCCTGCCGGGGCAATGCTTCCGCCGACAATGACGTACGGGCTGGTTATTTTCCAGACGATGGCCCCGGTGCCAGAGGTTGCGGTAAGTGTTCCTGCAGTATTGGTGATATTCGACACAGACAAAGCGCCGCTGCGCCATGTAGTATCATTTATCGCGAAATCAGGATTGTATTCCCATAAACCGTCGCATATCATGTGCGTTTCCCTGATGGTGTTATTTTCGTCATGAAATTTTGAGGGTGAAAGATGCCCCCAGCGCCACGTAATTGCCTCATTCGGCCTTAGAGTCATATTCATTGTGGTCGTTATAGGGACTCCGATATCCCCTGCAGGCGGGCCTTCATACACAAACATGGGGGCATAGGTCCCTTCCTGAATATTAGAGCTGTCCGGGGAAAGTATTCCGGCTACATGCGTGCGCTTGACCAGGTCATGGTCGCGCCCGCAATCCTGTTCGCTGGCAATGGTTTCATTATCCCGAAGGAGCATGATTGCCTGGTATTCAGAATCAAGTATGTTCCATCTGCCGTCGAAATAGGCCTGCGGGAAACAATGCCCCATGGCATGGACAGGCGTAACTTGCGTAACGCCTGCTACCTTGCACAGGCTCGCCCAGGCCCGCGATTCAAGCTCGCATAAACCATAGCCGTATACATTCAAAACTTTAACCGGGTCGGAAGCTTCATTATCTATCCCTTCGTGGTAACGGTGCCTGTTCTGCTGCCAGGTTATGGCTAAAACTTTTTCCTTGAGGGTCATGCCCGGAGTAACAGCCGAATCCACTATCTCCTGGCCGGTGCGGAAATTGTTGCGCCCGTTGGACAGCCAGGGATTTACTATGTCAGTTGTGCCTGTATTCTCCAGCTTTACCGTGCGGTTGGACTCCCAGGTTTGTACCATGGCTTCATACCAGCTGAGAGGCGTCCGGCAGTTTGCCCCGTCCATGGTGCCGCCCTGGACAATAGTATATGCCTGGGACCCGGAAGTAATTACCATGGAAGTACTTTTGGCTACATCCGACGGATCGGTATTTGTCGCCCAGGGCACTAGGTCATAGGCGCTTTCTGCAAGAGCTGTGAAACAAATTGCAGAGATAATTACGAAAAAACATTTCAGGAAAAATCTTTTATGCCGAAACATGTCATCCCTCCTGTATTCCCGCTTTCGCGGGAATGACATCTTCTATTTTTCTGGTAGAATTGCCCTGGATTATTTTATAAGGCACGATTATTCTTTCGGGATGCCAGTTTGATGGGTTTGTTGCTCTTTCTATAATCCTTTCAACGGCCGTCCTGCCCATCTGCACAAAATCAACAGTGGTCGCGGTTAAGTTGCGTTCCACTCCGTTATTTACCAGGCTTACATCCCCCGGAACTTTCAACCCTTTTTCATCCAAGGCTTTCATAATACCCGGCAGCATAGTCCCCTTTAAACATATCAAACCTGTAAACGGGATGGATTTAGCCAGAAACTTCTTCGTTGCTATATACGCGTCATCTTCCGTGTTTTTTCCGGCTTCAATGATAAGGTTTTTGTCCGGTATCAGCCCCGTTTCCTTATAAGCATGCTGGTACCCGTTCAAATAGTCAATATCCCAGGAATATTTATCTAAAGTCGAATCAATATATAGAATCCTTTTATGCCCCAGGTCAAGCAAATGCCTGGCAGCAAGGTATGTTCCGTTGAAATCATCATTGGATATAATATCAACCTGTTCATCTGTCTTTGCCTGCTGATACAGGTCTCCTATAAGCAGAAACGGGATTTTCATCTTCTTTATTGCTTTTAAACGCCCGGTAGTTACTTCTCCTGTCAGGATAAGGCCTGCGATATCTCTCTCTCTTCCTTTAAGGGAAAATTCGGGTTCATTGAACGTGCTGTATAATAAATATAAATCTTTTTCCCTGGCTACCATTTCTAACCCTTTTATAACGCTGTACGCGAAGAAACTTAACGAAATGTCCCCGTTAGTGTCATTTTTGGAACTGGCCGGGCAGGCAATAAGGCATAGTTCGTTTCTTTTCTTTAAATCAAATTCTACGGTCGGTTCTGTATTTATTACAAAAGTCCCGCGGCTCTGTTTCCGCGCGAGCAAACCTTTCTTAACCAGTTCTGATAAAGACGCCCTTACAGTAAAAACACTCACATTGAACAGCTTGCATAGTTCTTCTTCAGGAGGCAGTTTTTGGCCGATAGCAATTTCTTTCCTTATTATTTTATCTTCAATCATATCGCTGATCTGCGCGTACAATGATTGCGGGCCATTTGTTACCAAATTCCCAAAATTTAAACCAGTTTTTGTTGTTTCCATGATTTTTCCCTCGTTTTTGTTAGATTTCCTATGTATTTCTTATGCTTTCTTAGGCTTTATTAGGCTCAATATAGTAATAACACAAGAAACCGGAAAAGTCAAGGGTTATTTTGAAATTTGTTACGTAACCTCAAAAAGGGTACTTTTGGGAACGCTAAAAGGGTATTTTGGGAACATTAGAAGGGTACAAAAAATA
>MGVM01000044.1:13315-15508 GCA_001800495.1 Elusimicrobia bacterium RIFOXYB2_FULL_48_7 | reverse complement strand
GCTTTTGACGTAACGCCAGCGAAATTGATAACGGCAATAATAACTGAAAAAGGCGTTTTCCGGTATCCTTACAATTTTGGTGAGGTATCAGTATAAATTCTAAAAATGTGGGGCCATAGCTCAACTGGGAGAGCGCTGCGTTCGCAACGCAGAGGCTGAGGGTTCAAATCCCTTTGGCTCCATTTAAATTAAAAAGAGTAGCTTATTGCTGCTCTTTTTAATTTGGAATAGAAATAAATGTCCAAGCTACTTTTTGAAAAATTCTTAACCAACATCAGGGAAAACAAGCTCATCTCGCCCACCGACCGGGTACTTGCCGCTGTGTCCTGCGGGCCGGACTCGGTCTGCATGCTGAACCTGCTGTGTACTTTGAGGAAAAAGCTCGGATTCGACCTCGGCATCGCCTACGTCAACCATAACCTTAGGCCCTCCGAGGTAAAAAACGAGCTGAAATTCATAACAAAAACCGGGACGGATCTCAGACTCCCGGTCTACATCAGGAGCGTTAAGATTCGCAGAACCGGGGCAGGCATCGAAGCGCAGGCAAGGAAACTCAGGTATAATTCACTCTCGGAAATTGCCGCAGCCAATAATTATAATATCATCGCTACGGGCCACACACTTGACGACCTGGCTGAAACGGTACTGCTTAACATAGCCAGGTCAACTTGCGAAGAGGGCGTCGGTTCCATACCGGTCAAACGCGCCCTGGACGGCGCAGGGATCACAGTGGTCAGGCCGCTTCTCTCAACCGGCAAGCAGGAAATACTTGATTATCTGAAAAACAGGAGAATAAAATACTGCCATGACAGCTCAAATCTGGATACCAATTTCTCCAGGAACCTCATAAGGCACAGGGTCCTGCCTGAACTGCGGAAACTAAACCCAAAGATCCGTGAACACCTGGCCAGCCTTTCCAGGTGGTCCGAAGAAAAGGAATCCTGTTTTGAATCCCTTGCCCAAACAGCGTTGAAAAACTCCTGCAGGTGTAATTATAATTATATGCAGTATACTATTGATTTAAAAAAGTTTTTTAAGTATAATTCATACCTCAGGTGGAAGTTGATTAAAAACATTTTTTCTGGGTTCGGCGTCCGGGATTGTTCCAAGCTTATTGATGAAACCCTCCGTTTCATAACTTCAGCAAAAAACATTCTGCCGCTGAAAAATATCCTGCTCAAAAAAAAGGGAAGCCTCTTGGTAATTAAAAAACGCTAAAATGAAAAACAAGAACATGAAGGGCCTTTTTATCTGGGTGCTGGTTTTCTTGGGAATCATCCTGCTGATGAGGTCATTGAACCAGATTCAGCCGGAGGAAGAGATACCGTATTCCCAGTTTAAGACCCTGATCAGGAACAATCAGCTTAAAAACGTAAAGATTAAGAACGAGATCATTAAGGGCGCCTACCTCTCGGACAAGGGTAAGGAAATATTGTTCAGGACTATCCCTGTCAGCGACCCCAAACTCGTGGAAGAACTCGAAGCAGTTAACGTAAAATACTCAGGGGAAAGCGAGCACAGCTTATTGACCGCCATATTAAGCAATGTCGGCTGGATAATCCTGTTCGTCGCCATATACTATTTCATGATGCGTCAGCTGCAAGGAGGGGGCAAGCAGGTTTTCGCGTTCGGCAAAAGCAAAGCGAAAATGCAGGGCGTCAAGAAAACAAAGATCACCTTTGCCGACGTTGCGGGATGCGATGAGGCCAAGGAAGAACTCAAGGAAATCATAGAATTCTTAAAGGACCCGGCCAAGTTCCAGAAACTCGGCGGAAAAATACCGCGCGGCGTAATTTTATACGGGGCACCGGGCACAGGCAAAACCCTGCTTGCGAAAGCAGTGGCCGGAGAGGCTGGGGTGGCTTTCTTTTCATCCAGTGGCAGCGAATTCGTTGAAATGTTCGTGGGCGTAGGTGCAAGCCGCGTGCGCGACCTGTTTGAACAGGGCAGGAAAAACGCGCCATGCCTGCTTTTCATTGACGAGCTTGACGCCGTGGGCAGGCACCGGTTTGCCGGCATAGGCGGCGGGCATGATGAACGGGAGCAGACCCTCAACCAGCTGCTTGTGGAAATGGACGGTTTTGACACCAAGGAAGGCGTGATACTGATAGCCGCAACTAACAGGCCTGACGTGCTTGACCCCGCTCTGATGCGGCCCGGCAGGTTTGACAGGCATATCGGCGTGCCCAGCCC
>MGVM01000044.1:12384-13224 GCA_001800495.1 Elusimicrobia bacterium RIFOXYB2_FULL_48_7 | reverse complement strand
TTGAAATGCCTGAGCTTGAAGAAGCCATAGACAGGGTTATCGCCGGCCCGGAGAGAAAATCCCGCATGATTTCCGACAGGGAAAAGAAAATAATCGCCTATCACGAGTCAGGCCACGCACTGATAGCAAAACTCCTGCCGGAATCAGACCCTGTACACAAGGTTTCAATAATTCCCAGGGGCCCGGCGCTCGGATACACGCTCCAGATGCCGCTTGAAGACAAATACCTGGTCACGAAAACGGAAGTGCTGGCAAAAATTTCAGCGCTGCTCGGCGGCCGCCTGGCAGAGATACTTGTTTTCAACGAACAGACAACTGGCTCGCAGAACGACCTGACAAAAGCGACAGAAATAGCCACCAGGATGGTTTGCGAATACGGCATGAGCCCGAAACTTGGCTCAATGACGCTGAGAAAACCCGAGGAAGAAACTTTCCTGGGAAGGGACATTGTCACGAGGGCCAGGCAATACTCGGAGAATACGGCGCAGATAATCGACGAGGAAATAAAAAAAATAATTTCAGAATCCGAAGACAGGGTCAGGAAACTGCTTGAACAGAACCTGGACAAGCTCAAGCGCCTGGCGGAAAAGCTGATCGAGAGGGAAATACTCGACGGGGAAGAAGTGGAAAAACTCATAAGGGGCGAAGAACTGCCGAACATCAATGGAACAGAGACAACAGAAACAGCGCAGGCCAATTGACAAGGAAAAAGTTGCGAAAGCCGTAAAGGACCTGCTCGTAGCAATCGGCGAAAATCCTGACAGGGAAGGGCTTAAAGACACCCCCAGGCGGGTAAGCAACTTCTACGCGGAGGCCCTTTGCGGTGAGTCCCAGCGTCCC
>MGVM01000044.1:9102-12351 GCA_001800495.1 Elusimicrobia bacterium RIFOXYB2_FULL_48_7 | reverse complement strand
TCTCTCTGCGAGCACCACCTTCTCCCGTTCTACGGAAAAATCCACATCGCATATATACCGCATAAGAAACGACTGCTGGGCATCTCCAAACTTGCCCGGCTTGTGGACATGTACTCAAGGCGCCTGCAGCTGCAGGAAAGAATAACGAAATATCTTGCTGATACGATAATGAAGCTGGCCAAACCCCTGGGCGTGATGGTTATAGCCGAGGCTGAACACCTGTGTTTTTCCATGCGCGGCGTGAAAAAGCCCGGAACAACCATCGTGACATCGGCCGTCAGGGGGACTTTCCTGAAAGACGCGAAAACCAGGGCTGAAGCACTTAGCCTCATTAAGAAATGACACTTGACGCTCTTTTAAAACTGGACAGGACGCTTATAATGGGGGTTCTGAACGTAACTCCCGACTCTTTTTTCGACGGCGGAAAATACCCAACCTCGGTCAGCGCGTTAAAACGCGCCGAGGAGATGATCGCGCAGGGAGCCGACATAATTGACATCGGGGGAGAATCCACCAGGCCCGGCGCGCAGACGGTAGACGAGAAGGAAGAAACCCGCAGGGTGGCTCCGGTAATCGAACAAATTGCGAAAAAGTTCCCCGGCACAGTAATTTCTGTCGACACCTGCAAATCAGGTGTCGCGAAAACCGCGCTGGACTCCGGTGCTACGGTAATCAACGATATTTCAGGGCTGACTTTCAGCCCGGACATGGTAAAAATAGCGGCGGAAAAAAATGCCCACGTAATTATAATGCATATAAAGGGCACGCCGAAGGACATGCAGGCGAACCCTGAATACGCTGATGTTATTGTGGAGATCCGCGGGTTCCTTGAAAAGCAGGCAGCGTACGCGGTTTCCTGCGGAGTGAAAAAAGAAAAGATCCTGATCGACCCCGGGATAGGGTTCGGAAAAACAACACGGCATAATATTGAAATTCTGCGCAAGATCAAAAGTTTCAACTTGACCGGGTTTCCGGTAGTCCTGGGAACTTCAAGGAAATCCTTCATAGGGAAAATCCTGGGAAGCGAAAAAGAACCAATTCCGCTTGAAGCAAGGCTGCCGGGCAGCCTTGCCACTTATGCCTGGGCGGTTTTGAACGGAATAAAAGTCCTGAGAGTACACGACGTAAAAGAAACAAGTCAGTTTTTAGGCGTCTTTGACAGAATAAGGGAAACTATATGAGCCTGATTTGGAATAACTACATAATCCATATCCTAGATATCCTGATAATCAGTTGGATCTTTTACAGGATAATCCTGCTGATAAAAGGCACCAGGGCGGTGCAGATACTGCTCGGGATTGTGGTGCTTGCCGTCCTGACGATTTTTGTGGACCAGGTGGCGCACCTGAAAATGCTCAGCTGGCTGCTCAACAGATTCTGGATACTGGCGCCCATCATTGTGGCCATAGTGTTCCAGCCGGAACTCAGGCAGATGCTTGCTCAACTGGGCGGCGAGCCGCTTAAAAGGATATTTATTAAAAGCGAGCTGAAAGTCGTTAAGGAAATCATCCAGGCAATCAGGGAAATGTCCCAGAAGAAAATGGGCGCTCTGATCGCGATTGAACAGGAAATCGGCCTGAAAAACTACATTGAAACCGGCACGCTGATAGACGGCGCAGTATCAAGCGAATTATTGATGTCGATTTTTTACCCCAAGTCGGTACTGCACGACGGCGCGGTTATAATAGAACATTCGAAGCTCGCTTCCGCGGGCTGCATATTCCCCGTAAGCGACAACCCCGTGGCCACGAAAATGCTGGGCACCAGGCACAGGGCCGCGCTTGGGATATCGGAAATTTCCGACGCTATTGTTATAGTAGTATCAGAACAAACCGGAGAAATCGCTCTGGCAGCCGAGGGCAAGCTGGAGCAGAACATCAATCCTGACGATTTGCAGAAAAAACTCAGCAATATCTACAGGAAAAAACTGGAAAAAACAATAATACCCAAGAAAGAGAATACCCAAAATGCTTGAACAATTTAAACACAACTGGCAGCTAAAACTCCTGGCATTGATACTCGCGATTCTGTTATGGTTTTACATCAGGTGATTATATAATGGTCAGACTCGGCGTTAATATAGACCACGTGGCGACTTTACGACAGGCAAGAAAAGCCGGATTCCCAGATCTTTTACAAGCGGCGCGCGCATGTGAATCTGCTGGCGCAGACAGCATCACCGTACATTTGAGGGAAGACCGGAGGCACATTCAGGATGCGGACGTCAGCCTGCTGCGCAAAAAACTAAAAGTTCCGCTGAACCTGGAGATGTCGGTCGCCGAGGACATTGTCAGGTTCGCGCTCAAAACAAGGCCGGCCGAGGCATGCATCGTGCCCGAAAAAAGGCAGGAACTCACGACCGAAGGCGGGCTTGACGTATCTTCTAACAAGGAAAAAATACGCAAGGTTGTTGCAAGGCTCAAATCCAGCGGCATCATAGTCAGCCTGTTTATCGACCCGGAAATAAAACAGGTTGAATCGGCTGCTGAAGTCGCGGCCGACTGCGTTGAACTGCACACGGGCGCATATGCCTCCTATTGCGCGCGCAAAGACAAAAAAAACACTGCCAGAGAAATTTTAAAGATCCGCACGGCCGGAAAACTAGCGGCAAGCCTGGGACTCAGGTTCAACGCGGGGCACGGGCTTGATTATTCAAACACCGGCCCGGTAGCCGGATTGCCCGCCATGCACACGCTGAATATCGGTTTTTCGGTGATTGCGCGGGCGGTTTTTACTGGGCTTAGCCCGGCGGTAAAAGAAATGAAGCGATTGATCAGGAAATCGGAAAGAAACTAATTTAAAAATGTATCACGCCCCATATTCTTCCTAGCGAATGACATGGGGCGCCGAGGAGGAAAGGAATGCAGAAAACTTATCAGCCGACATCAGCAGAAGTAAGCAGAAAGTGGCACCTTCTGGACGCGAACGACAAGGTCCTGGGGCGCATGGCGTGTGCAATCTCAAAGATGCTGCAGGGAAAACAGAAGCCTTCGTTCTCGAAGGACACGGACTGTGGCGATTTCGTGGTGGTTATCAACGCGAGCAAGGTAAAAGTGACGGGAAAAAAAGCCGAACAACTCGTTTATTTCCGCCATACCGGCCACGTCAGGGGCGACAAGTATACCCAGTACAAGAACATACTCGCGAAAAAACCCGAGGAAATAATCATATCCGCCGTCAGCGGTATGCTGCCGAAGAACAGGCTGCGCGACGTGATGCTTAAAAGGCTTAAAATATATGTAGGCGACA
>MGVM01000044.1:1153-9062 GCA_001800495.1 Elusimicrobia bacterium RIFOXYB2_FULL_48_7 | reverse complement strand
AGCACAGTAAAATCAATTTACAGGAGACATTAAATGACAGAAACGTCTCAGCAGACAGCACCGGTTCAGGAAACAAAGCCAGGCGAACCCATTTGGACGTCGGGCAAGAGAAAAACGGCCATTGCCAGGGTGAAAACATCAGCCGGAAGCGGCAAGGTCGTGGTAAACCGCAAGGAACTGGAAAAATATTTCGTGATAGAGAGGCACAAGAACACGGTTTTAAAACCGGTTCAGCTTGTGCCGGTATCATCCAAATATGATTTTTCCGTCAACGTCAACGGCGGCGGGCTCTGCGCCCAGTCTGAAGCAGTCAGGAACGGGATCTCCCGCGCTCTGGCGAAGCTGGATCCTGCAAGCAAAGTCAAGCTAAGGGACGAAGGTTTCCTTACCCGCGACGCCAGGGAAGTCGAGCGTAAAAAACCCGGGCAGCCAAAAGCCAGGAAAAAATTCCAGTGGACAAAGAGATAATTTGATGCAGTCTGGAATAGATATAATTGAAGTCTCCAGGATCGGCGAGCTGGTAAAAAACAAGAGGTTCCTGCACAGGGTTTTTTCGAAAGAAGAGATAGCTTATTGCAGCGGCAAAAAGAATTCCGCGCAGCATTTCGCCGTGAGGTTTGCCGCCAAAGAAGCCATCTGGAAAGCTGTCGGCAACAGAAAACTCTCCCATAGGGATATTTCCGTTAAAAACGACGAGCACGGGAAACCGGCTGCGGTGCTGCCTTCGAACCTGGAAAAAACTTGCAGGAAACTCTGCATATCGCTTTCGCATACAAAAAGTTTCGCGGTCGCCGTAGCAGTTTTAAACGAGTGAAAACACAAAAAACACTCAAGCAGCTGATTAAGAAGCTTATCCTTAAACGGAAACCGGCTTCCAGTAAAAATGATTACGGACATGTCCTGGTAATCGCCGGCTCCAGGGGAATGACAGGTGCTGCGGCCCTGTGCGCTAATGCCTGCATAAGAAGCGGAGCCGGGCTCGTCACCTTGGGAGTTCCGTGTTCCCAGCAGCCCGTAGCGGCAAAGAAAACCCTGCCCGAAGCAATGACTCTTTCCCTGGCTGAAACAAAAAACGCGGCGCTGTCAGCCAAAGCACTTAAAAAAATACTTGGTTTTATTTACAAGCGCAAAATAACGGGCATCGCGATGGGCCCCGGCCTGTCAACAAATCCTTCAACAAAAAAACTGGTCCTTGAAATACTAAAAAAATGCACAGTGCCCGTGGTTCTTGACGCCGACGCGTTGAATGCCATTCCGGGCAGCCTGAATGTCCTGAAAAAATCAGCCGCAGGTATTACGGTCACACCGCATCCCGGCGAATTAAGCAGGCTCTCACAAACCAGTGTTTCATCAATACAAAAGACCAGGCTGCACTCCGCCGTCGATTTTGCTCGCGCGAACAATGTTATTTGCGTGCTTAAAGGCCATAAAACGATTGTCACCGACGGCAAAAAGACTTTCATAAACACAACGGGAAACCCCGGCATGTCAAAAGGCGGCAGCGGCGATGTGCTTACAGGTATGATAGCGGCCTTCAGAGCTCAGGTTAAAGGCAGCAGCATGAAAGAAAAACTTCTTAACGCGGCAGTTGCCTCGGTTTACCTGCACGGACTGGCCGGAGACCTGGCGGCAAAAGAAAAAACACAGATTTCAATGACACCCGGCGATATTATTGATTATATACCGGAAGCAGTGAAAAAAACTCTGAAGTGAAGAGGTATAAATGAACAATCTTCAAAAAGAATTGATTTCCATCAGAAGGCAGATCCACCGGAATCCTGAACTCGGCAACAAAGAGATACAGACAACAAAATATATCAATTCCATCCTCAAACAGCATGGCATCCAGACCAGGCTTTTCAAGCCCACTGGCTTAACCGGACAAATACCTGCTCACAAGCCGGGCCAGAAAATAAGAAAATGCATCGGACTGAGGGCGGATATCGACGCGCTTCCAATCCTGGAAAAAAACAATAAACCATACTGTTCCAGGAACAACGGCGTAATGCATGCCTGCGGGCACGACGCGCACACAGCAATGCTCATCGGGGCGGGGATACTCCTGAAGCAAAACGAGGATGAACTCAAAAAACACAATTGCGCTGTAAAGCTGATTTTTCAGCCTGATGAAGAGGAAATCGGCGGGGCGTTAAGGATTATCAGGCAGGGCGCTTTGAAAAACCCGGGCGTTGACTGCATTTTTGGGCTCCATGTGTCACCTGAAATACCCGCGGGTTACCTGGGATTCAAATACGGCCAGATGATGGCTTCTTCCAATAAGTTTGAGATTGAAGTATTCGGCGGCGGCGGGCACGGGGCTTATCCGTTCAAAGCGAAGGATGTGATTTTTGCAGCAAGCGAGATCATTGTTTCGCTTAAATCGCTGACACAGCGAAAGGTCCACCCGGCGGTACCAGCTGTTATAAGCGCCTGCACCGTTCATTCCGGCACCAGGCCGAATATATTCCCCGAAAATGCCTTTATCACCGGCACCGTAAGGTACCTGGATAAAAGACTGGCGGACATAATGCCGCGTATTATTGAGGATGTTGTCAGAAACAAAACCGCAGAACAAAAATTGAAATACAGTTTCAAGTATTCACGGCTTTGCCCTGTTACAGAAAACGACAACGGCCTGGTTGAATCGTGCATCGAGTCAGCCCGGCAGGTTGCCGGCAAAACAAGAATATCCGTACTGGACAAACCCAGCATGGGCTCCGAAGATTTTTCTGAATACATGCAGTTAACCCCAGGCTGCTTCGCATGGCTCGGCGCAAGGAAACACGGCTCGCCGGACGTGCTCCACCACGCTGAATTTGATATTGACGAAAGCGTTCTTATAACAGGTTCCAGGTATTTCGCCCGGGTTGTAATGGACCAGATAAAAAAATAAATTAGAGGAGGAAAAATCATGCTAGCTTTGATCGTAGGGTTGCTGGTTGTTTGTGTTTCGGCGTGGATCGGCCTTAATTTCTGCCTTGTGGACATCATTATCGTTTTAAAGGGTTCCCTGCCGATAATGTTTTTCTTCGGCGGCCTGCTGGCTGTGATTGCCGGCATTACTGCCCTGAAGGATGAGAACGACGCAAGCAAAAAGGGCGAGGAAGAACCGAAGAAAGATTGAAACTCAAGAATTTAGGCGAATACGGTTTAGTCAATGAAATAACCGGCTGGCTTCAAGCCTCGTTGCGAAAACCAGTCCGGGATAAAACAGTTATTGTCCCGCCGGGAGATGACGCCGCGGTCATCAAATCACCAAAAAGGCCCCTTATTTTCACAACCGACATGCTCTTTGAAGACATGCATTTCTGCCTGTCCTGGGCCGGTGCAGCCGGAGGCCGCAAGGCATTTTTTGAGGCCCTTGGCTACAAATCGCTTGCGGTAAATTTAAGCGATTTGTCATCCATGGGCGCGAAGCCTGCTCCCATTTATTGCCTTATAGGCGTGGGGCTGCCGGAATCAATCGAAGTTGAAGATGTCAGGAGCCTTTACAGGGGACTAAATAAATTCTGCAATAAATACAACATAACCATCATCGGCGGCGACACTAACGCGTCGCAAAAATTGACTATAGCCATTACGCTTGTGGGAATAGCGGGCTCACACACAACCAGGCGCTCCGGAGCAAAACCCGGTGACAAAATATACCTGTCAGGCCCGCTTGGCGATTCCGCCGCAGGGCTTCACGTACTATTGAATCCCGTAAAACCCCGTTCGAAACACTTCTCACGATTTTTGAGCACCTTGAGAATCAGAAAAAACCTCATAAGGAAGCACTTCTACCCGCCGGTTCGGATTAAAGAAGCCCAGTCAATCGCAAAACAGGCATCCAGCATGATCGATTGTTCCGATGGCCTGGTTAATTCAATAAACCTGATCTGTGAAATGAGTAAAACCGGCGCAGCCATCAACCTTGACCTGATCCCTGTTTCTCCCGGCTTGAAACAGTATTCCCGGCTTGCATCCGTCAATCCCATGGATGTCGCCTTATACGGAGGGGAAGACTACGAACTTATTTTCACTTCAAAAAAACCCCTCTCTGGCTTTAAGAGCCTCGGTACTATTGAAAACAAAAACAAAGGAATAAAATATTACTTAAATGACAAAGAAACAAAGATCAAAAAAGAAAAACTCTACCAACACTTCAAATGAAGCTCGCACGGCCTCAAGGCCGTGGTTTCTCAAGCGAGCCATCCCAGAGATTCGCCTCATCTCCGGCTTAAAAGCCGGAGTTTTCGAGGCGTCGCGGGATAAACTTGCCATTTTTACTGGCAGCGCGGGGGAAACCATGAAAATGGGAGCCCGCTTCGCGAAAAAACTCAAAAAAGGCGACGTGGTCTGTCTTGCAGGCGAATTGGGCGCCGGCAAAACAACTTTCACCAAAGGACTGGCGAAAGGCCTGGGAATAAATAAAATGATTACGAGCCCGACATTTGTGATAATGCGGGAATACCCTCTTGGCCCGGGCCGGGGCAAGTTCTGCCACATAGATCTCTACCGTATCAGTGAAAATGATTTTTTAACCTCCGGATTGGACCAATACATGAATGAAAACAACATCTGCGTCGTGGAATGGCCTGAAAAGATCAACGGCATTCTACCAAAAAACCGCATTGATATCCGGGTATTCACAGGGAAGGACAATTCAAGAAAATTTGAGGTAATCACACATGATTCTCGCGATTGACACGTCAACCAGGAGCTTGAGCATGGCCCTGGCCGGGGCTTCAGGAAAATCAATACGAGAAACCTTCCTGGTCAACGAACAGCCTCGTCATTCCGCTCAGTTATTCAGAATGCTTTCAAAAACTACGGGGAAAACCAGCCTTAAAGAACTTACAAAAATAGCCTGCACTACAGGGCCCGGGAGTTTTACAGGTATCAGGACAGGACTTTGCATGGCACGAACGATATCTCAATCCCGTGGCATACCGCTGGTTGGAGTTTCAACACTGGACGTGCTGGCACACCAGTCCCAGGAAAACACCAATAAATACGGGTATTTTATCTGCCCGCTTATCCCGGCACAGCAGGAAAATGTTTTCCTGGCTGTATACAAATCAGGGAAAATCAAACGACTGTCCGCTTATTCCGTTATTAACATAAACGAAATAAAAATATTTTTCAAAAGAAACTCAATAAATTCAAAACACAAAATATTTTTCACTGGTGAGGGGGCGGTGAAATACAGAAACCTGTTAATATCCTTTTTCCCTGACTGCGCCATGCCCGCTTCTTCAGACAAATCTTTCCCACGCGCTTCAACGCTTGCATTCATTGCCGCGTCTCAAAAAGGAACCGCTTTCAGGAACGTCCTTCCGTCGTACATACAACAGCCGAGAATCTTTAAAAAATCCTAAACACTAAAACATAGCACTGAACAGCAATAGATGGACTGAAAATTTTTATTCGGCCTATTGACAATAGCCCCGTGCATATTGTATAATATGGCTGTTAATAGAAAAAGACAGGACAGGATGGCAAAAGATGGAAGATAACAAAACACTAACTAAACCGGACCAGGAAAAACTCCCTGAAATAATGGATGTGATTCAGTTGGCGCAGTATTTGGGAATAGGGAAATCAAAGATCTACAACCTGATCCGGACAAAAAAAATCCCGGCTTCGCGCATAGGCCGGCAATACAGGTTTTCAAAAGAAGTAATTGACCACTGGCTGAAAGAAAGAATAATAACCGGGCTTGAACCGCAAAAAACACTGTTTGACAAGAAGGAAAAGGAATAAGAGATGCCCAACACCGGTATTGAACCATCGAATGCAGGTGATAATTCAGGAAACCACGCAAAAAACCTTTGGCAATCGAACCTGCACGACTGGTTCTGGCAATTAAGGCACAGAATAACGACTGTTGAACAGCTTGAAAAAGTTGTAACTTTAACGGTTGAGGAAAAACGGGCAGTCCAGTATTCAAACCAGATATTCAAGATGGCTATTTCCCCGTATTTCGCTTCGTTGATGGACAAGGACGACCCCAACTGCCCCATAAGAAAACAATGTATCCCTTCCTTAAATGAATACAAAACAAATGTCAATGAAATGTCTGATCCCTGCGGCGAGGAGAAGGACAGCCCCGTGCCAGGACTGGTTCACCGTTACCCCGACAGGGTTCTTCTGCTTGTAACCGATACCTGCGCGACTTACTGCAGGCATTGTACTAGGAAAAGGGTTGTCGGCTCCAGCGAAACTCGCATGCCCGTGTCAAGTTTCCACGTGGCAGCCAAATATATTAAGGAACACACCGAAATCCGCGACGTGCTTTTGTCCGGCGGCGACCCTCTCCTGCTTTCAGACGAAAAACTTGAATACTTCCTTAAAAACCTGCGCGATATCGAAAACATAGAACTGCTCAGGATAGGCACGCGCGCTCCCGTGACACTGCCCCAGAGAATAACTGAAAAGCTCTGTGCGATGCTCAAAAAATACCAACCCGTTTATTTAAGCATCCATTTCAACCACCCGAAGGAAATAACCGACGATGTCAAAAGAGCGTGCAACATGCTTTCAGATTCAGGCATCCCTATGGGCTCGCAGACCGTGCTTCTTAAAGGGATAAATGATAAACCGCAGGTAATGATGGACTTGATGCACGGACTTCTGAAAATCCGAGTAAGGCCCTATTACCTTTACCAGTGTGACCTGGCAAAAGGGACGTCTCATTTCAGGACTTCCGTCAGCACCGGCATAAAAATCATTGAATCACTGAGAGGACACACATCGGGGTACGCGGTCCCGTCCTACGTAATCGACGCGCCGGGCGGCGGCGGCAAGATTCCCGTGGGACCTGAATGCCTTATTTCGAAAACCAAGAACGGTGTAATTATAAAAAATTACGAGGGAAAGTTGTTTGTTTATCCTGAAAACGGCAGGCCTTTTGATCAGGCTGAAATTGACAGGGTAACCAAGCATTATTCCCTGGTAAAAAAATAGGCCCAAAATTAAACGGCAAGAATTTTGGGACTTCATCTAATTCAGGGAGGAAGCAAGGAATGAAAAAAGCATTAATGTTAGTATTTGCACTGGCAGTATTCGCAGCACCTTCGGCATTCACAGCCGAAAAGAAAAAAGCAAAAGCAGCCGCGGCAGAAGAGGAGTCAACCGTGAAAACCAGCCTCGTTACCATCGCCCCTGTCGGATTGCTCTACGGCGCTCTTTATGCCAATTATGAAACAATGATCGGAGAAAAGAGTTCCATCAGGCCCAGGCTCGGTTATTTCAAATTTGAATCAGGAGACTGGAAGATCCAGTACACAAATATCGGCGTTACATATAATATGCTCGGCAGGCACAAGTTGGATGGATTCTGCTGGGGCCCCAGATTAGACCTGTATAATGTTTCCTATACTTTCTCAAACATATTTTCATCAGGAGATGCAGCAGCTACTAATATCTCGTTTGGACTCGAAATCGCTGGCAGATGGATATTCGAAAATGACTTAGTGCTGGAAGCCGGTGTAGCGGTGGGATTGTACACCACAAGCGCAGATGTAACGATTGCGGGACAGTCCGCACCAAGTAACAGCAATTTGAGCTTCAGCCCGACGCTTAACCTTGGTTACGCATTCTAATTTTTGTTCTTTTCAGTAAAATTTTTCAAAAAAAGGAGGTGAAATTACATGGCAGAAAAAGTCGCTGCAGTAGGCGTAAAGAAAGAAGACGGATATTTGTATTTCGTTGACAAAGCAGGTGATGTGTCTCGCGCAAAAATGGCAAGAGGCGGCAAGAAAGGCGGGAAACCCCAGAAAGTCGCTAAAGCAGGCGTGAAAAAGGCGAAAGGCTACTTGTATTTCATCGATAAGAAAGGTGACATCTCTCGCGCGAAAATGGTGAGAAGATAATCTTATTTGATAAAATACTCAGACAAACTCAGGATAAAAAGAGTCCTTCTTAT
>MGVM01000044.1:0-1095 GCA_001800495.1 Elusimicrobia bacterium RIFOXYB2_FULL_48_7 | reverse complement strand
GCTGGGCATTGCCTTTTCCATTAAAAATAGTTAAAATATTATAATTATGAACCTTACCGAAAAGATTATTTCCGGGCACCTTCCCGATCAAAAAACCAAGCTGGTTGCCGGGGAAAAAATAGGCATTAAAATCGACCAAACACTGACCCAGGACGCCACCGGCACCCTTGTTTATCTTCAGCTTGAAGCCATAAATATCAAGCAAATCAGGACTAAAATCTCGGTTTCTTACGTTGACCATAACACTCTCCAGACCGGATTTGAAAATCCCGACGATCACCAGTACCTGAAATCGATCGCCCGCAAATACGGCCTTGTATTCTCCCCGGCAGGAAACGGCATCTGCCACCAGCTGCACCTGGAAAATTTTTCCGTTCCCGGCGAGACACTGCTTGGGTCCGACAGCCATACCCCTACTTCAGGGGCCATGGGGATGATAGCCATAGGCGCCGGAGGCCTTGATGTCGCCTGCGCGATAGCGGGCGAACCATATTATATAACGATGCCTGAGGTGGTCAACATTAAACTAAAAGGCAAGTTGAAACCCTGGGTAAGCGCCAAGGATATCATACTTGAACTCCTCCGCATGTTCACGGTAAAAGGCGGCGTAAACAAGGTCTTTGAGTATTCCGGGGATGCCTTGAAGTACCTGTCAGTGCCCGAAAGAGCTACCATCACCAACATGGGCGCCGAACTGGGACTTACAACTTCTATTTTCCCGTCTGATGAGGTAACAAAAAATTTCCTGGCCCGGCAGGACCGTTCAAAACAATGGAAAAAGCTCTCAGCTGACAAGGATGCCGAATACAGCCAGATTGTCGAGATAGACCTGGACAAGATTGAGCCGCTTACCGCCTGCCCGCATAGCCCGGACAAAGTGAAGAATGTAAGCGAACTTGCCGGCACGAAAGTTGACCAGGTATGCATCGGTTCATGCACCAATTCAAGCTACCGCGACCTGCTGCTTGTGTCAAAACTGCTTGAAAAAAAGCAAATCCAAGGCAGCGTTGACTTAATAATTTCACCGGGCTCAAAACAGGTAATGGCAATGCTTTCCGAATCCGGAGCGCTTGAATCTCTGGTGAAATCCCGCGC
>MGVM01000043.1 GCA_001800495.1 Elusimicrobia bacterium RIFOXYB2_FULL_48_7 | reverse complement strand
GCAGGAACGCAGGTCGTTTATGCATATCTGCTCCCTGCTGTATTCCCCGGTGATGGTGTTATTGAATACAACCCCGGTACCGCCGTCAAAATCAATATTCTGGACGAGATGGATTGTGGTACCCAGGTTCCTGTATATGTTGTTGTAAACCTCGTTGCTGAGCGATCCCCTTATAATGCCCGAGCCGCACGGCGGCTTCAGCTCGTTTTCCTCGTGTTCAAAATGATTATACCTTATCACACAGCGGGAGCCGCACGCGGTGGCTACCGAAGGTACATTTATGCTCACCGCAAGGGAAGTAGTGCTGCAGTAGAAATAATTGTCCTCCACATAAATGGCATTCGATGTGCCGAGGGTCAACGGAGTGCCGAAAGACAACGCATTAACGGTTCCCTTGATCCCTATTCCCGTGATAGAGCCCGTGGGATGGTTCGGCGCGCGGAGGAGCTGGTAGAAAGTGCAGTGGTCTATCAGTCCCGTTGAATCGGTAAAGGTGAATGAAACCGCGACATTTTGGAAATTAATGAACTTGCAGTGATCAATGCGGAAATTTATCCAGCTGCCCCTTACATCTATGAACGTGCTCGAATCCATGTAATTTGTCCCGTCCCATCCGGAAAAAGTGAGGTGGCAGATGCGGAACGGCTTTTGCGTACCGCCGTAAATATAGAACGGTTCTGCCGGGAAAGTCGTAGGGACGTTATTGATGATCACGGTCTGGTCCATGCCCGCGCCACGGACAGTAATACCTTTATTATTCATCCTTATCGGCCCGCTCCACACCTCCGTGCCGGCCGGAAGGATCACCGTGTCGCCGTCCGTTGCGGCAGTTATAGCGGCCTGGACATCTGTTGTGGACAAGCTGACAGCCGTGTGGGTGTCAGCGTAAAGGGCGGGAGTTATTAAAGATAAAAAGAAAATAATGATCCCGATTGGGGTTCCAATTAACTTTTTGTATTTTTCAGAGTTTTTCATCGGTTGACTCCTGAAATAATAGGGACAGTCCCCCAAAACCGGGGACAGTCCCTATTATTTACCTGGTGAGCGCTAGCTTGCCGGTGACGGTGTCGCCGGAACTGCCGGTAATCTTAAAGATGTATATCCCGCGGCCGGTTTTCTGGCCGTCGGCGTTGGTGCCGTCCCAGGTGACCTCTGCTGAAGGCGAGGCAGGGGTTATTTTTCTTATCAGCCGCCCGCTGACCGTGTAGATGCTTGCTTCAGCGCACGGGTTGCCGGCCATCCGGAACCTGGCAGGGTTGGCTGCCGATATTTTGCAGGGATTCGGGTACACGTGAATATCCGCGTTTATCTGCGGTTCATCGCTTTGGGTCGTGAATATTCCGCCGGCGGAAATTGTCTCGAACCCCGACCCTTCCCTGGTTATCACGCGGTAGTGGTAACGCGTGCCGGAAATCAGCCCCGTTAAAGAAACACTGTGACCCGTTACAAGGTTACTGTCCTCTATTGTAAGCGTGCCGTAATTAGTTGTCCTGCCGTATTCCACCTGGCTGGTGGCGGAGCGGTCGGTTGTCCAGTTGATTACAGCGCTGGTTTTGGTTATATTCACGGCCGCCAGGCCGCTTATGACGGGATAAGGCGGTGTTGACCAATTCTCCACAATATACTGCCCGTTGGAATTTATTGCCGCGCTCTGGCCGCCCACGCCGTTTTCTGCCTTTACCGTGAAATAATACGTTGACCCGATGTTCAGCGCCAGGCCGTTTATGGTTGCCGAGGTTGCCTGCGTGCTTGCCCACGCCGCAACATCAATTCCTCCGGCCGTCGTGCCCATGGCGTACCAGTATTTCGCTATGCCGGACTCGCCGTCAACAGAGGCGTCCCAGTTGGCGCTCAGTGTCACGCTTGAATATGTAAAGTACCAGTCGAAAGAACCGGTGCCGTCGCGCACGGTTGCTGGAGATGAGGGAGGAGTGGGGTCCGGCGCCACGTACTGGCCGTTCGAATTCACAACAGCTGTCTGGTAACCTACCCCGTTCTCGGCCTTCACAGCAAAGTAATAGGTGGTTCCAACCAAAAGCGCCAGAGAACTCCTTGTAACGTAAGTGCTTGTCCAGACATTCGTCCAGCCGATGAATTCATAACCGCCGGCTGCTGTGCTGCTTACGGCATAGTAGTACCTGCTTATGCCTGATTCAGTGTCTATGCTCCTGTCCCAGTTGGCGCTGAGCGTAGTTGTTGAATAAGTGAAACTGACATCCGCGCCAGCGGCACCGTCACGCACGGCTGCAATGTTTGAGGGAGGGCTGGTATCTACGGCTATATACTGCCCGTTTGAGTTCACGGCCGCGCTTGCCAGGCCGAACGGGTTCTCGGCCCTTACGCTGAAATAATATGTCACGCCGTGCGCCAGCACCAGGTTGCGGTGCGTAACATATGTAGATACCCCGTTGTCGGTCCAGGCGACGAATCCCGTGCCGCCGGCAGTTGTTGAGCTTATCGCGTACATGTACCTGCCTATCCCGGTCTCTGCGTCCGCGCAGGCGTCCCAGTTCGCGGATAACCCGGTAGTAGAATAAGCGAACGACCAGTCGCTTGCCCCCGTGCCGTCGCGGATAACAACAGGAGCTGACGGAGGCGTTAAATCCTGCGCCGCGTACTGCCCGTTTGAGCTTATGGTGGAGCAAACCAGCCCCACGCTGTTTTGCGCGTAAACCGTGAAATAATATGTAGTGTTAAAGGAAAGGACCAGCCCTGTCCTGGTTACGCTTGTGGCTTCCCATACATTTGTCCACGCCGCAATATCCTGCGCGCCGGCCGAAGCGCCGATGGAATACCAGTACTTGCTGATGCCCGACTCGGCGTCAGCCGAGGAGGCCCAGTTTGCCGAGAGGGTATTGGTTGAGTAAGTGAAAGCAACATCCGCTCCCGTGCCGTCGCGCACAATAGAAATATCCGAAGGCGGAGTCCCATCGGGCGCTACGTACTGCCCGTCAGAACTGGTAATCGTGCTCAGCTGGTTCACCCCGTCCTGCGAGCGGACCGAGTAATAGTAAGTCACGCCGGTAGTGAGGGTGAGGTTTATTAATGTTACGTTTGTCGACAATCCGACGCTCTGCCAGGCCGCGGTGTTGATCAGCCCCGGCCCGGTACCGATGGCGACGTAGTAGGCGCTTATGCCGGTTTCCGTGTCTGTGCATACGTCCCAGTTGGCCGACAGCGACCTTGTTGAATACGTGAAGCTCCAGTTTGCCGACGGATTTGTACCGTCGCGCACTATTACGGGCGCCGTGGGCGGGGTAACATCGGTTATGCCTGAAAGCGTAAGCGGGTGCGGATATGTGAAAGATGCGTACCCGGGTTTCACGATACCGGAATAGTAATCCCTGCCGGATTTAAGGTGCGACATGGACAGCGCCGATAAATTCCTGCTGAAGAAATTTGTGGTATTGCCGTTCAAGGTATTGTTCCATTCATAGAACGGTTCTGATTTCTGCACGGTTGTGCCGTTAACCAGCTCGGTGCCGGGGCCGCGGCCCAGCTGGTCCAGGCAGGGCCAGCCGTCGGTAACCTTGAAATTGTCTCCCGTATTCCAGAAATTCCTGCTGTTTGTCCTGGGATAATCCACGCATACCTGGAAAACATCGCCGGTGTCCCAGTTGTTGTCCGTGCCGCCGCTTAGAGGAGCGTTCAGGCCGGTAATCGGTGAACCTGAAACAGGGACAGCCGAGGTAATCTTGGCCCGGCTCCCGTCAGTTACGTTATATACATGCCAGTAAGCAAGTTTCCATGATGTCCAGTATCTCGGGCTGCATGCCAGCGCAGACGCGTTGTCTGCACCGGTGTGCGTGCCGGTGTCTATTATGATATACCCCTCGCTCATCGGCGCCGCGGGATTGTAAGAGCTTTCCTTTATTACAAAAGGCACACTGGTGATGGTGTCGGCGGTGTTGGCGGTAATTGTGCCCCGGCTGTAGCCCGTCATGTTCCAGACGGTTTTGCCCACAAGGGCGCCCGGCGTCCAGGACCTGCCCGCGCAGGCAAGCGTGCTGTCTCCGTTACCCCCGCTGTGCGAACCGGTGAAAGTTGCCCAGTCGTTATCTACGGGCAGGTTGCCGTCTATAAAAGCTGTCCCGTTGCATTTTGTGTCGTTCACGTAAATACCATTGACCATCTGGTAATAAAGGCCGTCACTGCGGTGATGCTGGATATTGAAAGCTGTGGTGTTAAAAACCCCGCTGAACAGCTGGTTATTGTAAAACACGCCGGTCGCCCCGTCAAGCGCGAGGGCGCGGTCGGCTTTCGCGTAAGCGCCGCCGAAAATATTATTATATATCTCCAGGTAAATGGTTCCCCTGTTGCCGCCGGTGGCTCCCGCGGACCAGTGTTCCTCAACAGCATTTGTCTTAGAGTTGCGAACCACTGTCCTGGCCCCACCCTCCGTATGCAGGAAAACAATGTTCCCGCTCACGTCCAGTATAAATTCAAACAGGCAGTCCTCTATGTAAAGCGCGTTTGATGTGCCCAGCGCAAGCGGCCTGGTCCAGGCAGTATTCCCCTGGTCGCTGCCGTTGTCCTGGTTCCAAATCGCGTAAGTAGCGCCGGAACCGCCGTGATGCTTGATATAAAAAGTGCAGTGGTCTATAAGCCCGGTGGGATTAAAGCCGTTTATCTTTATTCCGCCGTTAATCCTGCCGATCATCTTGACGTGGTCTATGCGCCAGTTATTGTACGAACCGTTGATGTTAATCAGCGCCGGGTTGCCGGCGTCAACCGCGGTCCAGTCGGCGCCCGTAATAGTGATTCCCGTGATGCGAAAACCCTTGCCCGCCGTGCCCGGCACCGTGATTATAGTGGCGGTGGCATCAGTGTCGTCAATTATATTTGTCTGGTCGATGCCGGCGCCCATTAAAGTGATATTCTTGTCCGTGATCGTGATGCCTGAAGTCCAGGTACTCACGCCGACAGGGAGCTGCACCGTGTCGCCGTCGCTGGCGCCGTTTATCAGCCCCTGAATCTCCACAGGGGATAAAGTGGAAGCGGTATATGTTGCCGCGTTAACAGCAGCGGCCGCCAGAAACATAAAGGAAAAAATAATTGGAACCCCTTTCGGGCCCGTTATTTTCATGATTTTCTCCCCTTCAGCGGTTTTGTTGATTCCCGTTCCGCGAGCACCTGCGGCAACACTATCCTTTCGGGTTCCCGGAGCGGATTGGCTAGTTTTCCGAATATTCTTTCAACAGCCGTGGCGCCAAAACCTGCAATTTCCGGATAGACGCACGTGACGCCGCGTATATTGTCGCCTGTCACCACGACGCTTATATCCTCCGGGATATTGATCCTTTTTTCATTGAAAGCGCGGGCCGCGGCATAATAGTTGTCCGCGTTATTTATGGAAATGACAGCCGTGAACGGCAGGGCGCGCGCGTTTTTGTCAAGAAACTTCTTCATGGCGGTGTAGGCCGTTTCCTGGGCGAACCTGCCTGCTTCAAGCAGGAGTTTTTCCTTGACAGGAATGCCCGCTTCCTTTAATGCCTGCCTGTAGCCCTCAAGCGCCCTCGCGTTCCAGGGGTATTTGCGCAGGAAGGTCGCGAAAAAAAGGATTTCCCTGTGCCCCAGCTTCAAAAGGTGTTTTGTGCCGGCATAAAACGAGTCGAAATCGTCGGTTGTCACTACGTCCGTGTTTACCGCCAGGGTTTTTTCGCTTATTATGTCGCGTATAAGGACAAAAGGCATTTTCAGTTTCCTGATTTTTTTTATATGGGTTAAATGAGGGTGGCCGCTGATAATAAGCCCGGCGATATTCTTTCCATCGCTGTTCAAAAACAACTCTTCGTCATTCTCGTAAAAAGTTTTGAAAATGATCCTGAACCCTTTTTCCCTGGCGCTTTTTTCCACCGCGCCCAGAAGCGTATCCAGGTTCGGCCCTCCGCTCGTGGTGTTAAGCGCCCCCAGACAATGGACAAGGCACAGCTCGTTTTTCTTTTGGATACCGGCTGCTGCGCCGGGTTTTGAACTTATAACAAAAGTCCCGTAATTGCGCCTGCGGGCAATATAGCCCTCTTTCACCAGGCTTGAAAGCGCTTCAAACATGGTATCTATGCTGACATTGAAAGCTTTCCTCAGGTCTTCCTGCCCGGGGAGCTTCTCCCCCACGGGGATTTCCCTGCTCTGTATCTTGGCGCTTATGATGCCGGCAACCTGCCTGCTGAGGGATTCGCTGCTGTTGAAGTCGGGGCGCTTGAATTGGAATGTCATAAGAGGCGTGTTCCTTTCATTGGATATATTGGATAAATTGGATAAATCTGGTAATACTAGTATAACACGAAAACCGATAAAATCAAGGGTTTTCTGAAAATTAAACTAATAATCCTTGTTTTCACCGAGGACGGAATGCACTTTGGGCATGGCTTCGCTGATTGGGAGTTTCTGGGGGCACTTTTCTTCGCACTGGGCGCAGCCGGTGCACAGTTGCGCGCCGGTTTTGTCCAGCGTGGCATAGGTTTTGCGGGAATCTTCAAGCTGTGTTTTCCCGTGGATGTAGCCGCGGTTGTACAATTCAAAATTCCACTGTATGTCAACACCGCTCGGGCATGGCTGGCAGTAGTTACAGGCGGTGCACTTGAAAGGGATCAGGTCCCTGTACGTTTTCTGCGCCTGGTCAAGGGTTTTCAGCTCCTCCGCGCTGAGCGGGACGGCTGAATTATCCGCGGAACGGAGATTTTCCTCCACCTGCTGCATGGTGCTCATGCCGCTTAAAACCATGGAAATTTCCGGCTGGTTCCACAGCCACTTCAGGGCCCACTCTGAATAGGTGCGTTTCTTAGATGCAGCGTCGAATATCTTTGCAACCTTCTCCGGCGGCCTGGACAGCCGCCCGCCCAGCAGGGGTTCCATGGCAATTACCGCGAGTCCCTTTGAAGCGGCGTACTTCACGCCTTTCATCCCCGCCTGGTTTTCCACGTCAAAATAATTATACTGCACCTGGCACATCGCCCACTTGTCATAGCTGTCGATGATTTTCACAAATAGGTCGTAGCTGTCGTGGAAGGAGAAAGCGATGTTCTTTATTCTGCCGTCTTCGACCGCGGCCTCGGCTTTCTTGATGAGGCCGAATTTCAGGACTCTTTCCCAGCCGGGGGCGCCAACCCCGTGGAACAGGTAATAGTCCAGGTAGCTTGTCTGGAGTTTTTTCAGCTGATTGTCCAGGGTTTTGTCATAATCATCCGCGCTCTCCACTTTCCACAGGGGAAATTTGGTGGCAACCTT
This sequence comes from Elusimicrobia bacterium RIFOXYB2_FULL_48_7, assembly GCA_001800495.1. GTDB lineage: Bacteria > Elusimicrobiota > Endomicrobiia > CG1-02-37-114 > XYA2-FULL-39-19 > OXYB2-FULL-48-7. Next base: position 4,445 of record MGVM01000043.1, on the reverse strand, counting down.
AACTTTTGCGCGGTAGCCGTCAAGGAGGGCCTTGCCGAGGACTATCTCGCTGTTACCTCCGTGGTACATGTATGCCGTATCGGCGTAATTCACTCCGTTATCAATGGCGCGGCGGATTATCCGTATGGCCTCGGGTTCATTGATGGTTTTTCCGTCTTCAAGCACGGGCAGACGCATGCAGCCAAAGCCCAGCGCGGACACTTCCCAATCCTGTTTTCCGAATTTGCGGTATCTCATGTGATCTCCTTAAATAATAATATAATAATAGGGACGGTTCCTATTTTTAATAGGAACCGTCCCTATTATTTCTTATTTTTTGAGCTGGCTGCCAAGCTCGCGGTACACATCCGGCAGGTCGAATTCCTTCAATACACCGCGGGGCAGGCAGGAAAACGGCCATTTGAAGACTGGGGTTCCCGCGAGGCGTTCGAAGCTTTCAAGATAATCCCATATCTCAACGCGCGGGGCTGACTGGTGGAGCAGGGCGGCGAAAACCGCGATGAGCGAACCTATCCCGCTGCCGGCAAGCTCAACCTTTTTCACGCCGTTTTTCAGAAGAAAATTCATTGCACATAAAGCGTCATAAACCCTGCCGCCAAGCAGGGTTTCACCGTACATGTCGGAAAGCGAAGCATAACCAAAGTCGCTGCCGTTGTGCCGGAACACAGTGCCTGGCTTTCCCGTTGTGCAGCAGTTGCGGTAGCGGTCTGTATAAACTCCGCCGGTTACCGGAAGTGAATCGCCCTGCCCGCGGGTGTCCAGCGCGCAAAGGATTTTTTTGCGCGAGAGAGCTTTTACACGCGCGTTTGAAGTAAGTTCATCATAAGATGAAATGTGCGGAATATAAATCAGGGCAGACTCGGCCTCAGGAGGATGATAAAAGGAAACGCCTTCCGCCTTGCCCGCGGTACAGGTAAGAAGCGCGTCAATGCCCGGTTCGGTTTCAATGGCGAACTGCGCGGCGAGTTTCCCGGATACCGCCAGCGGTCTGAGTATTTTGTAATGCGGGTTTGCCGGAGGCGTTTTTACCACCAGAACACTTTTTGCTTTCTGCCTGAGCGTGGCGGGCGTAAGTTTTTTCCGGTTCTGCGCAAGCGAAGCGGCCGTTTTCGCCGTGAAGCCGCAGGCCCTTTTGCTGCCGGCGCTAAAAGTCGAGCCGCCCGGCGAGGCGAAAAGTTCTGACGGCTTCCTCACGGTTATCGCCGGCTCCCTGGAGGAACCGTCAATGCCGGCGTGCTTCATAAAAAAGGCGTAAACCTTCTCGCGTGCCTCTTTATCATAACTGTGTTCATAAGGGCCCATGTAATAAACCGCGTTGTCTTTTTTCCCGAGCAGCGTGTATATCCTGCTGATATCGCTAAACGCCTTCCGGGCACCGCGCTGGTCGTACATGTCGTATTTTTCAGTCATGACTATCACCGGCCTCGGCGCGGCCGCTATCAGCACATCGGCTTCATCCATGCCGCTTTTGATGAACCCCGGCGGGTTGTTCTCCGAGTCGACGAAATTCTCGTTTTCATAATTTGACAGGTATGTAGTGAGGTAGCATCCCGCAGCGCCGGCAATGAAACGCGGCTCAAGCGCCATCATGTAAGTGGTGAGCGTGCCGCCGCCGGAATAACCCGTGACGCAGACGCGCGAAGCGTCAACCTCCGGCCTCTGCGCGAGATAATCAAGAGCCCTTATGCCGTCCCACACCATCCACGTACCGATGAAATCCCCGGCCAGGGCCATCTGGTTGCCCGCCATAGTATGCTCGCCGGTACTGCCCAGCGCTTTTTTTACCCCGTCGCACGCATAGTACTGCCGCCTCTCGGCCTGCCCAAAAGGGTCGAAGACAAGTGCCACAAAACCCTTTGAAGCGAAACCCTGGCCCAGCGCCTGGTAAGGTTCCCCCGCTTTTCCTATTTCGTGATGTCCGCATGGAACAACGACACCTGGCGAGCGCCTTGTGATTTTTTTCGGCAGGTACAGGTTTCCCGTCACCATGAAACCCGGGCGGCTTTCAAATATGATGTTTTCGATAATATAGCTTCCGGCGTCAATGGTTTTTGTTGTCCGGGGGTTGAGAGGGGTTTTTTCAGGCAGAGGGCCGAAGGCCTTTTTGACGGCTTTTCGCGCATTGAGAATATATTTTTCGGCATCCCTTCGCGTGGAAAGCCCGGAGATAATACCATCGCGCCGGACGGCTGATTCTTTCAGCTTCCTTATATAATAGTCGTGCAGCATATGCGGGTATCTGTTGATCATTTCGTGAGCGCCAGCTTGCCGGTTTTCGTACTGCCGGCGTTATCGGTTATCTTTATTATATACAGCCCCTGCTTCACTTTTTCGCCGGCTTCGTTTTTGCCGTCCCAGTCAACCGTGCTTGATCCAGTGGGTATCGTGAGTTTCTTAACAAGACGGCCGCTCATCGTGAATATCTTAACATCGGCGCCGGAAGCGTTAGTGGAATGTAATTTCATGGGCACTGTGCTTGATAAGCGGTATGGATTCGGGTACGAGGGCGCTGTTATGGGTTTCGGCGGCTCAATGATAACACCGGTATTTACCGCCTGCCCGTTTGAGTTTGTCACGGCACCTGGCAAAGATACGCCATTCACCGCTTTCACGGTAAAATAATATGCCTGACCATTGGTCAATGTCAACCCGGTTTTTGTAACGCTTGTCGCAGTGCCGTTGTCTGTCCAGGCAACAACATCCTGAGCCGAAGGCGAAGTGCCGATAGCATACCAGTATTTTGTGATGCCCGATTCCGCGTCAGCGGAGGAGTCCCAGTTCGCGCTGAGCTGTGTTGTCGAATTTATTTCCGAAATGTCGGCCCCGGTGCCATCGCGGACCGCCGGCGGCGCTGACGGAGGAGTGGTATCGCCGGTGTCTATAACAACGGTATAAATACTTTCTAACGCATCGCTCCACAACCGGTTGATCAAGAGCGACCCCAGCCCATTCGGATGAGTGACGTCATCATAATATTCCGGGTAATGGCCGAGTTGCGCGGAATAAAGGTCGGGCCCCTGCATCAGGCCATTTTCCGCAGCCAGCTCGTTCACTACCTGGTTGAATACGGGGATATAATTATTCATCACAGCGGCGTTGTAGCCGGTATTCGCGAGCACCGGCACGCGCCCGGCAATTTTTATCCTGTCGATAAGGTATTGCATATTTTTCCTGTAGAACGCCGTGGATGTATGGCACTCCCAGTAATAATCGTTGCCGCCAAGGCCGATGCACCAGTACCTCATGTCGGGGTTGGCGGCAAGCGCATCATCAAAAACCCTGTACCTCCATTCATTGGATGTCTCGCCGCCTATGCCGGCGTTTATCATTACCGGGTAGTACTGCGGGTATTTTGCGTTAACAAGATCGGCGTAATCCGGGCGCCTGTCGTTCAGCCGCTTGAAAGCCCGGTCGGCGATACTGTCGCCGAGAAAAATTATTGTATCAGCGGTGCCGGAAGACACATTGTGCAGGTCTATTTCGTCTATACCCCAGGAAGAAGCCGCGTTTGAAACCGAGCTGATGGACATTTTCACCCAGCTCCTGCCGTTGAAGTCAAAACTGTGCTCGCGCGTGGCGAAATAATTCCCTGTCGTTGTCGCGACCGTCTGCCAGGTGCCATCTGCGCCGTTGGTGGAATCGGCTGATGTCTGGATAGTATAATCAATAGGGCCCTTGTAAGTGCCCGGCGTGGAAACCGGGTCGCAATACCCGGCGGCATCATAATTCTGCGTGGCCACCCAGATAAGCATCAGGCGGCTGTACCCGCTGCCGGCGTTTATCGCCACCCATGACGGCGCGCTGCCCGGGGCCCACCTGCCCGAAGCTACGTTTGAATAAGTGCTGTCGGTAACTTTGTAAACGTTTGAAGTATCGACGCTGGCGTAAACCTGCCTGCCGCGGGATATTATGGGGCTAGGCTTCATCACGAACGGCGTGTCATTGTCTATTATGTATATTGAAGCCGACTGGATGTTGCCGGTATCCGCTCCGCCGCCGGGATTGCTCAGTGTAAGGGTAAGGTTTTCCGAGGGTTCAACTGTTGAGTCATCGCTTATATTAATCGTGATGGTTTTATCCGCTTTATCGCCGGAGGCCCAGTTCAGCGTGCCTGAAACCCCTGTATAATCCGCGCCGGTGTTTGCCGTGCCGTCAGCCGTCGCGTACTGCACCGAAACCGCGCCGTCGCTGCCGCCTTTCCTTTTTACATGGACAGTGATACTGCCGCTGGCTTCGTGGACTGTGTATAATTCCCTGTCAAGGCGCAGGTTGCCGGGATAAGCGGCTGCCGTGCTAAGCCCGATGTACGAATCCGCGATCTTCACGTCGTCATAATAGGCGGACTGCATCACCGCCCCGTCAGGGATATAATGCAGGCCCAGCAATAAATAAGACCAGCTTCCCACCGCGCTCAAATTCACCGCGGCAGAGCCCTGCTCGGCGCC
>MGVM01000042.1:11802-15278 GCA_001800495.1 Elusimicrobia bacterium RIFOXYB2_FULL_48_7 | reverse complement strand
CAGGGTCGTACTGACACTGACCACGCCAACAGACGGGAACATCAATAATGCCTTTGACGAATACACTTACTACATTGCCGTGAAGACAACCGCCGGCATTCCGAATGGGACTCAGTTTTCGGCCAAGATTAATGCTTTGGACGATGTCATAACAACCATTTCCGCCAGCACCTTTACGGTAACCTCGGGTGCGGGTTCAACGCTTACAGCAGACATCACACCTCCGTCTCTGACGATAGCATATAATCCTAACGCTGCCACGGGCACAAGCCTTACGGTTGAGAATCAGGATTCATACAATGTTTTTTCCACAACGGATATTTATATCAGCGCGAATAACACAATAGCTTTGAGAGTTACCCTTGGAGAAGGGACAAACAGCCTTTCTGATACCGGTATTTTCAATCTCAATGACCTGTTCACGCTTGATACGTCAGCCCTAGATGGCAATCTCTCAAGGACTAAATCGATAACTTCTGCGGGCGGAAACGTATACAATGTCCTTTATTCTCTCCTTAATACCACCTCGACCATCAATTCGCCTTCATCCCCGGTAGCATTCAAGGTCAAGGTACGCGACGCTGCAGGCAATGAGACCGCGTGGGATTCAAGTTTCAACTGTTTCATTGACAGGACCCAGCCTGCAACGGTGACCCTTAATTCACCCGCCGCAAACGCCTATATCGGCAATAGCGCCCCCATATTATCATGGCAGCCAAGCACGGACCCGAACCACCTGAACTATTTTCTTGTATTTTCTTCCGATTCAGAACTGTCTGATTTTCCGGTCAACAATACCGGCAACGGGTTTGATACCCTCACGTCAATCTATACATCGTTCAACGGTTTGACAGGTTATTCGGGTTTTTCTCTGGCAAGCTCCACTTCTACCGTTTACTATTGGGGAATTGTGGCCAATGACAAAGCAGGGAATATCGGTTTGTTCTCGTCAGGCAGGGCATTCAAGTATGATAACATTGCACCGAACATCTACAGCAATTCGCCTACGGCAATACAGGTCATCAGCCAGCCTTCAATCAGCGTACTGATGGACGATGCATCAGTCAATACAATGGCTGGGATCGATTTCTCATCCATCACTTTCAAGATCAATAACCAGGCGGTTTCTTACAGCACGGCTGCGGATGTCAGCGGGACTACAACGACTATCAGCCATACGCCTTCATCGCCTCTCACGGAAGGGACATACCAGGTTTCCGCATGGGTGAAAGACAATGGAGGAAAGGCGGCAAGCCTTGCCTGGGGTTTTGCGGTCGACCTGAACGCGCCGGAATCAAAAGATACCGACAATGACGGGTACTCTGACAAAGACGAACTTTTCAAGGGTTCAAACCTCAATGATGCTGCATCAACCCCGGCAAATACAGCCCAGTTCTACCCACTGGTGAACAGCTATGAAAGTGCATCATCCTTTGTCACCACGGCAAAACAGAAGATCAAAATCAGGATAAATGATACATCCCTTAATCCTTCCGGCGGGCTGGACATAGCTTATACAACTGCCACTGCGGGAAACCTTGTCATCAACCACCTCACAAGGGGTACTACCGAGGGTTGGGTTTACCTTCCCGGTGAATCCTACGTAGGTGCAAGTTCGGCCACGCTTGTCATACAGATGACCAGGGCCCTTTCGAATGTTGGGTCGGATGACGGCCTCATCAGAGTAAGTTACCGTGTAAGGGATAATGCGCCGAATACAAGCAGCGTGATCACAAGGGATTTCTATTACGACACCACTTCTCCGGTTGTGTCAACTGTCACGATACCGTCCGGCATGGATTCCCAGACTTTGGCTACCTTTATTATAAGCGCGGTTGACAATTCCCAGATGTCCGACACCCAGAGTGACAACCAGATGTGGATTTATGCGCCTGCTGCTTTTGCAATGAACATGACCAAGGGTGCGGGTTCGCAATACTCTTACACGGTTGACCCGGCCGGGCTTTCCGGATCATACAAATACTTCTTCACCGTAAAAGATAAGGCCGGCAACCAAACGGTCTATCCGCCGAATGCGAACAGTGACCAGAGTTATGCCTTGACCATGACGATATCGGATAGAACCGCTCCCAGGGCCTCAATGTACCAGGTATTCACCCTTCTAAACTATCCGTCACTCCAGGGTCTGACCACAACATTCACGGGCACATCAAGCATGAAAAATATCCCGAATCTATATGCTGATCCTGCCGGTGACAGCAATGATTACAACCTGATCAAGGCTACCGTGCCTCAGGAAGCGGTCTCGGTTAGCTTCCAGTATAAACTCTCCACGGGCGCTTCATGGTCTTCCCTGACGGCAAACAAGACGGGAGATACAGTGGGAGGGAATTCCGTCTGGCAGGCATTATGGAATACTTCATCGTTCGCGACGAATACATATTATGATATCAGGGTGACTGCCACAGATGCGTATGACAATACTTCAACACCTGCAAACAATGACAGCGCTGGCTGGGCCCAGGTATACCTTATGCCGGCCCTTGCCCCTATAGCCAAGATTGATTCAACAATGATTTTCCCGAGGAACGGAGGTATTTTAAGCGGCCCGAAAGTCATTTTGAATGCCGACACCAGTACAACCAAGAATAGGGATATCTCTTCAGTAAAATTCCAGTACAAAAAACTGAATGACCCTGAAACTGCCTGGACTGATATTGCTACTGACAGCGACACCACTTCGGCCACGAAGAACCCGACAACTCTATACCTGTATGAAAGCGAGTTTCCTTATACCAGCGCCCTTACCGGCGTGGAGATATCTTCAATAACTTCCGCTAAGTTCAATGAGCAGACCAATGGGACGCTTTATGATAAGGAAATGTCACGGTCAAGCGGTATCTGGCAGACGATTGTAAATTTGCCTCCCGGCACTTACACTTACAGCTACGATATTACCAATCATCTTGGCCAGTATAAGAGCTTCAACCAGGAACCAAGACAGTACGGTATGTCCGGCGGTTACGCCAGGCTCATGATCAATAGTTTCTCGTATGAGTGGGATGTGACAGGGCTTACCAGCGGGGAGTCTTACCAGGTCCGTGCTGTCGCCAAGGATTCAAAGAATGTTTCGGATTACACTCCGGAGTATATCACGGTTACATATTATTCCGCGAACCCGAATGCCCCGGTCATCACCCAGCCGCTTGCCAACCAGAGGCTTAAACCGTCTGTTGCGATAACTATAAAAGCCGGGGTTGCGGCAACTGATGTATACATCAGTACAATGGTATTCCAGTATTCCCTTAACAATATCGACTGGTATCTGATAGGCAAAGACAACACCTCAGTGGATGGCTGGTCAATCAGCTGGACACCCCCCGCGGTCATAACTGACACGGTGTATTACCTCAGGGCATTTGCCTGGAACCACCCGCCTGCAATATCCACCGCGGCAGTATCCGTACAGGTTACAATCGACAATACTGCTCCGGTCATCAAGGCTTTTGCTGTTG
>MGVM01000042.1:11266-11741 GCA_001800495.1 Elusimicrobia bacterium RIFOXYB2_FULL_48_7 | reverse complement strand
TGTCATATAAGATTAGAGGAACGGGCACGGAAGCCGATCCGTATGTCTACGAATGTTCGATAGTGCCTACAAACAAGAATTTCACGTACGGCACGATAACAGTCACCATGCATGATGCGGCCGGCAACAGCACCGCAAAGACAATCAACGTGCAGGTCCGCGACCAGATACCTACCACGGCATATTTAAGCAGGTACAACAACGGCCTTGGATTAACTGGTATTAGCGGCTCCCTGAATTATGTGGGAAGGGCCGGAGTAACTCTTGAAGAAACTCACAACGAGAACGACGGGGGAACTGTCAAGTTCCAGTATTCTTCAAGCCAGACTGGGCCATGGACAACGATTTCTGAAGTTAATATAGCGGGAACGGCAGCGCTGACAGCATTCTGGAATCCGCTGGCCAACGGAATCGCCGAGGGGAATTATTACCTGAGGGGTCTTGCCACAGACAACGATAATAACATTGATCCGGC
>MGVM01000042.1:5011-11258 GCA_001800495.1 Elusimicrobia bacterium RIFOXYB2_FULL_48_7 | reverse complement strand
TCGTCCAGTTCAGGCTAGATTATACCGAACCAACGGTCACAAACCTTTCAATCAGCCCGACAGGGACGATCAATTGCGCTAACACGTTTACGCTTAACGCAAAGACAGTTGATACTGATATACGCAGGATCATGTTCCAGTATTACGATCCTGCCAATGGATGGGTCAATATCGATGCTGCCACGGCGGCAAGGCTGATAAAACAGGTCAATCAGGATGCTTCGGAAGTCAATGCTGTTGGCTTGAATAACATAAGCTACGTGTGTTCCGCTCCAATGATCACGGAACCCAGGTCACTCCAGTTGAGGGCTGTCGCGCAGGACCTTTCAAACAATTCCAATACGGATGAAGCGCATGCGCCGGTGCTTACAGTTAGTTTCAACGATACGCAAGCGCCTATGGTTACACCGTATCTCACGGGCCTTCAGGTGGCAGCTGAAACGAACGACGCAAACATCAAGAGCGTGTTGTTCCAGTATAAGGTTTCAGGTTCAACTGAGCCGTGGATAACCCTTGGGGTATCCAATGCCGCAAATGCCACGTTCGGCAATGCAGGCTCTCAGTGGGTTTGCGGGACCAACCTTACAGCTCTTCCAGCCGGGTCCTATGACTTCAAGGCGATTGCTACTGATAAATTTGACAACGTGGATGTCGCCAGGGCCCCGGTTATTACAGTGCTGGTACAGGCTGACTTAACAGGTTCGAAAATATACACAATGAAGAAGTCGCAGCAGATTTCGATCGGCATATCTGATGTGCAGTTCGACAATGTCGGCGGTGTTACAATAACAATGCAGGTTAAATCAGCGTCCGCCCTGGCTTCAGCGCCGGTTGCCTCGATTCTTGTAACCGGTATCAACACGATCACAAAGCCGATCACTTTCACCGGTTCGGGTACAACCTATACCGGAAGCGTCACGCTTGAGAATTTTATCCAGAATGGCGGCGCCAATGCGAGCATAACTGTCTTTGGTGAAACTGCATCAGGAACTGTATATGGTGAATACACAAGCCTTGTTATGTCAGGCCCTGCCCAGAACCCGACATGCGCATCAAACGACGGAATGGCTGTATTGAACAGTTGGAACAGTGCAACAGCCCTCGCCTCGCAGGCATCGCTATTGCTTTCACCTAAGATTAACCCGGATGTTCCGTCAACACAGGCAGGCATACTGACTACGATAGGCAGGTGCTATGATTTCAGGCTCAACGACGGCACAAAACAGTTCCAGCCTGGAATTACTGCGAATCTAACCCTCAGTTACTCGGACGCGGATATCCCGACAGGTATTGACGAATCAACCCTCGGACTTGCCTACTGGGATGAAACCAACAGCAAATGGTCGGCGGAAGGCATAGTAGGCATTGTTTTCGACAGGACAGCCAACACGGTGACCGGCAATGTTACTCACTTCTCAGCCTATGCCATACTTGCGATCAACGCAGTGCCTGTAATCACGGTAGAGTCACCCAAGGCAAGCGGCTATGCGGACGAAGACCCGCTTATCTCGGTGAAAATGGAAGATGCTTTCAGCGGTATCGCGGTGCCCAAAGTTGAGATAGACGGCCAGGATATAACCGCTACTATAATCGCGGTTGCGGCATCCGACGGCATAGACAACAACGGCAACGGGCTGACAGATGAACAGGGCGGGAACGTTGTCAATACCGCTGATGATGAATCGGCTTTTAATCTGCTCACAGCGGTATCCGCAAGGCTGGTTTCAAGGCCTCCGATAAAGCTTGCCAAAGGCGAACATACGATTAGGATAACGGCACTGAACGCACAGGCCAAGAGTTCGGTGGCTGTAGTGAAGTTCAACGTAGGAAACAGGCTGGATTTTGCAGAGGACCCATTGAACTATCCGAACCCGTTCAACCCGAGGAGATCAACTACAAGGATTGTCAGCAATATTACGACTGAAGCTGACGTCACAGTAAAGATATTCGACTTCGCCGGGAACAAGGTTGCAACACTCAATAAGCACATTTATGGTCAGACAGGGCCGATAAATGAAATTGAATGGAACGGATACGAGGAAACCACGAACAAGTATCTTGCTGACGGAGTGTATTTTGCTTCGATAGAAGCGAAAAACGGCACAGAATCCGTCAAAAAATTCTTAAAAATAGCTGTAACATCCAAATAGAATAATTCCGGAAGCAGGCGCTTCCGGATGCAATCATAAAAAAATGAAAAATAAATCAGGAGGAAAAAACAAAATGAAGACAAAACAAACCAGAAACTACTTTTTAACTTTCTTGACTTTCAGTTTCATCGTTTCAGCTTCAGCAGTCTGCTTCGCCGGTGACACGACGGGAGCTCTTCCGTACCTTCGCATGGGTGTGGGCGCAAGGGCGATGGGGATGGGCGGCGCCTTCACAGCGGTCAGCGATGATGCTTCCAGCGCTTACTGGAACCCCGCTGGCCTTGCTGGAATCGAAAAGAAAGAACTTTCAACGATGTATTCAGCTCTTTCGCTGGGAAGAAATCTGAATTGGGTTAGTTTTGCCATGCCGGTAAGTTTCGGCAATATAGGAATAAGCGTGCTTAATTTGGGTGTTTCCGGAGTTGAGGGTTATGATGAAAATAAAGTCCCAACTGGAAATTTTGCTTGGGCGTCAAATACCATATTCATTTCCTGCGCCAAAAAGGCCGAGGAAAACGTAAGCGCCGGTGTTTCGCTGAAAGTTATCGCTGATTCGCTTGCTGACAGTTCGCGCACGGGTTTCGGTTTGGATATCGGCGCATTGGTAAAAGCCACGGATAAACTCAATATAGGGGTGAAGATCCAGGATTTGGGAGGAACAGTAGGTTCTGACTCAATTCCAATGTCCATAAACATGGGTGCTGCCTACAAGGTATTCTCCGATAAGCTTTCATTAAGCGCGGATATCAATAAAATCGCGGATATCGATAATCCGAAACTGCGCATCGGCATGGAATATGCCACGGGCGGCTTGCTTTCCATCCAGACAGGGTTTAATGATTCAAATTTCACGTTCGGGACATCATTCGCCTTCAATATGTTCAAGCTTTCCTATGGCTATGTTGTCGACTCAACAATAAAAGCCGCTGACATGCACGTGATTTCCTTTGGCGCTCAGTTCTAATAGGCGGTTTTAGCGCGCCAGGAATGGCCAAAAGCTGTTTTTCCTGTACTATTGATATTATTATAATAATTTGATATTATTATCATACGCGTTTAAACGCGAATGTCACTAAAAAATGAAAGTGGCTGAAGTTTATGCCGCTTTTTTTTGTGCCGTGGCGGTGTCCATTTTCCATGAGCCAGTTAATTGATGAATTGACGAAACCGCTTGAAACGCTTGTTGCTTCCCTGGGGTCTTTTGAACTGGTTGACCTTGAATACCATAAAGAGGGAAACGAGATGGTTTTAAGGGTTTTTGCCGACCTGATCGGCAGGATGCCGGGTGACAAGGGGATTTCCATTGAGGAATGCTCGCTTATAAGCCGCAAAATAAGCGATTATCTTGACAAAGAGGGGCTAATCAGCGGTAATTATAACCTGGAAGTTTCATCCCCGGGGTTATTCAGAAAAATCAAAAAACCGGCCGATTTTCTGAAATTCACAGGCAGCAAGGCGAGAATAAGGTTTTTTGAACCCATGGAAGGCCAGAAAAACCTGCTTGGTTTAATCCAGGGAATTGAAAACGGTATTCTGGGTTTTGAGACACTCGAAAAGAAAGAATATAAGATAGATTTAAGCAAAATCGCGAGCGCTAATCTAGAGCCCGATTTATAAAGAATAAAGAGAAAGAGGTGTATGGACCATGTTAGAATCAAAAAGTGAGTTGCTCCCTGTTCTTGAACAGATAGAGAAGGAAAAGGGGATCAAAAAAGAAGAAATTTTAAAGGTTATTGAAGGAGCGCTAATATCCGCCTATAAAAAACATGTCGGCAGGGACGTCAACGTGGAGGCCAGCGTTGACCCGGACTCGGCCCAGGTAAAAGCCTTTGTCGTGAAAAAAATCGTGATTTCCCCTGTGAACTTGAATCAGGAAATTGCGCTTGAAGACGCCAAAAAAATCGACATTACGGCTAAAATAGAAGATGAAATGAGGATTCCTCTAGACACTCAGGAATTTTCAAGGATTGCCGCGCAAACCGCCAAACAGGTTATCATACAAAAGATTCGCGAATCGGAACGCCTGAGCCTTTTTGACGAATTCAAGGCGAAGGAAGGCAATATTATCAGCGGTGTGGTTTATAAAATCGTTGATAATAACGTGATAGTTGAGATCGGAAAGTCCGAAGGCATTTTGCCCGTCAGGGAACAGGTCCAGAGCGAGAAATTCCGGGTTGGGGAGCATATAAAGGTTCTCATCGTCGCGGTTGAAAAAAGCCCGCGCGGGCCCAGGATCCTGCTTTCAAGGAACCGTCCCGAGCTTGTGAAAAGGCTTTTTGAAAATGAAGTTCCTGAAATTTACGAAAAAGTAGTTGAAATCGTCGCTGTTGCGCGCGAGCCGGGGTTGCGTTCAAAGATCGTAGTCAGGTCAAACAACCTTAAAGTTGACCCGGTCGGCGCCTGCGTAGGCATAAAAGGTTCCAGAGTGAAGCCTATCATTGATGAATTGAGGGGCGAAAGGATAGACTTGGTGCTTTTTTCAAATGACTCACAGACCTTTATTGCCTCGGCTTTTTCACCCGCGAAAGTTCTGTTCGTTAATATGGTTGAAAAGGAACAAAAGAGGGCGGAGGTCATCGTCAAAGACGACATGCTTTCCCTGGCTATCGGCAAGAGGGGAGCGAATGTCAACCTTGTCTGCAAACTTACCGGTTGGAAAATCGATGTACGTTCCGAAACGCAGAAAAAAGAGACTGCCCAGGTCAAGGCCACAATGACCGTAGAGGAGCTCAGCAAGCTGCCCGGAGTTGGGAAGAAGACAGCGGAAGTGTTATTTAAAACAAACTGGATATCCATTGAAAAAATAGCAAAGGCAAAGCCGGAAGATTTGACCGTATTGCAGGGCATAGGCGAAAAAACAGCCCAGAAGATCATCGAAGCAGCAAAAGAATATCTTGAAAAAAAGCAGGATGTTGCTGCGCCTGCCGTCACAGAACCCGAAAAACCAAAGGAAAAAGAAGCAGCTGAAAAAGAAGATGACGCCGGAAAAGAAAAAAACGACAGCAAGTAAGGAAAAGAAGGAAAAAACGCCTGTAGAGCATAAAAAGACATTGAAAAAGGCTGTCAAGCAGCTATCAGGTGTGCCTCAAGCAGCTACGACTTTGCCGGTAAAAACAGAGGCGGTCAAGCCTGCCATTGAAACTGCGGCAAAAAAACGAGGCAGGCCAAAAAAAATCGCCGTAGGTACAGCTTCGGTTGGACAAAAACCAGCTGAAAAAATCACGGCTAAGGTTGTTTCCGAAAAAAAAGAAGGTGCCGTCCCGCTGAAACCCGCGCAGAAAACCCCGTCCCCTGCGGCTTTGAAACCGCACGCGGAACCTAAAGTAGAGCATAAAAAACAGGAGATTGTTGCGCCCAGTAAACATCCGGAACCGGTTAAACAACCTGCACCGGAAGTAGCCGCTTCTGTAGTTCAAAAACCTGTTGCGCCGCCGCAACCTCCCGCTCCCAAGCCCATACTGCCGAAAATAAAAATAAACGAACTTACTACGGTCAGGGAAATAGCGGAAAAAATATCGAAACCTGTTTCCGAGTTATTGAAAAAAATGTTGTCCATGAAAATAATGGCGACAATAAACCAGAAACTAGAGCCGGATATAACAACGATAATAGCTGCTGAGTTTGGTTATGACACGGAGTTTATCCAAGTATATTCCGAAGATACTCTTGAAGCGAAAGAGGACTCGGCCAAACTCAAGCCCAGGGCGCCGATAGTAACAGTCATGGGCCACGTCGACCATGGCAAGACAACCCTGTTAGACACGATACGCAAGACTAAAGTAACGGAAAAGGAACACGGCGGCATCACCCAACACATAGGCGCATACAAAGTCCACCATCCGAAGGGCGACATTGTTTTCCTGGACACTCCAGGGCATGAAGCTTTTACCGCCATGCGCGCCCATGGCACTAAGATTACCGATATAGTGGTGCTCGTGGTGGCAGCTGATGACGGCATAATGCCCCAGACCATAGAAGCCATCGACCACGCCCGTTCAGGAAATGTCCCGATAATAGTCGCGGTCAATAAAATAGACCTGGCAAAATCTAACCCGCAATTGATAAAACAGCAGCTATCTCAGCATAACCTTGTCCCC
>MGVM01000042.1:0-4978 GCA_001800495.1 Elusimicrobia bacterium RIFOXYB2_FULL_48_7 | reverse complement strand
ATTTCCGCCAGGAACAATATAAACATCGACAAACTTATTGAAACCATCCTTTTCAAGTCTGAACTGCTTGAATTGAAAGCCAATCCAGACAAGCAGGCCCAGGGTGTTATTATTGAATCACAGCTGAATTCTCAAAGGGGGCCCATTGCCACGGTACTGGTCCAATCCGGCACACTTGCAGTCGGCGAAGCGTTTGTTTCAGGCATGACTTCGGGCAAGGTCAGGGCCATGATTAACGAATTCGGCGGCAGAATCCCTAAAGTCGGTCCCAGTACACCTGTGGAAATACTCGGTTTCAGCGGTATGCCTCAAGCCGGTGATAAGTTCACCGTTGTCCGTGACGAGCGCCTTGCCAAGGAAATTGCGGAGAAAAGGCAGGGGATGATTACCAGGGAAAAGCGCGGCACGCAGAAAAAGGTGACGCTTGAAGACCTGAGTGTGAAGAAAATAAAGCAGTTAAACATAATACTTAAAACGGACGTGCACGGCTCGTACGAGGCCATCCGCGACGCGCTTTCAAGGTTTACCCACGAAACGGTGGAAATTAACATAATACATATGGGCGTAGGTGCCATAAACGAATCAGATATCAATCTCGCGGTTGCTTCAGACGCGATCATCATCGGGTTCAATATACGCCCAGAATCGAAAATGGAAGCCCTTGCGGACAAAGAAGGGGTTGACATCAGGATTTACAGGATAATTTACGAACTTATAAGCGACATAAAAAAAGCCCTATCGGGCTTGCTCGAGGCGAAAGTAAAAGAAGTTGTCTCGGGCCACGCGGAGGTCAGAAAAACATTTGTCGTCAGTAAGGTTGGGACAGTAGCGGGTTCAATGGTTGTTGACGGTAAGGCCCAAAGAGCGGCAAAAATCAGGCTTTTAAGGGATAATATCATTATCTGGACAGGCGGGCTAGCTTCGCTTAAAAGGTTCAAAGATGATGTCAAGGAAGTGGAGAAAGGCTACGAGTGCGGCATTTTCCTTGAAAACTACAACGATATCAAGACCGGCGATATAATAGAATTCTACGTACAGGAAAAAGTCAAGCAGGAATTAGACTGACAACCCCGCTTTGGGCTGAACAAAGTGTGAAGCTCAAGCTGTCGACAAGCTTGGCTGAACAAAGTGTGAAGCTCAAGCTGTCGACAAGTTTGGCGTTAAGCCATGAGAAAGCAAAACACGCAATATAAGCGTTCAGACAGGCTGGGCAAGCTGATACACAAAGTAATATCCCGGCTGTTGATAGAAGAGATTACCGACACCCGCATAGGTTTTGTGACCATAACTGATGTTGAACTTACCGACGATATGTCCCTCGCAAAAGTTTACTACTCTGTCCTTGGCAGTGAAGAGGATAAAAAACTTTCCACTAAGATACTCGGCGACGCCAGGGGTTTTATCAGGAGGCGTGTTGGGGATGAAGTCAAAATGCGACTGGTTCCGGAATTAAGGTTTATTTTTGACGAAACGGTTGACAGGGCTTCAAAAGTTTACGAAATACTTACTCAAATAGAAAATGAAAAGAAACCGCAAGGGCCAAAAGAAAAATAACATCATACGGAAAAAAGGAATAGCGGCGCCGGTAAAAAAAATCCTCGAGGTCTTTGAAGAAAACAGAACATTTCTGATTTCAGGGCATATCCGCCCGGATGGGGATACCGTCGGTTCGGCGCTGGCCCTTGCGTCTTGGCTTGAAAAAATGGGCAAGAAAGCGCATATCGTGAGTTCTGACCCGGTACCGGAAGCATATTCCTTCCTTCCTGGGGTAGAAAAAATAAGGAACACGGTGCCAGGGAATCCAGCTTACGACGTAGGGGTGCTCCTGGAATGCCCGGACATGACTCGCGTAGGGGCATTTATCAAAAGCATTAAATTTGATAAAATAATAAGCATAGACCACCATCCCGTGTCAACAGGGAGGCCGGTAAAAAGCGATTTTGCCCTTGTTGACCAGCGGGCATCATCCTGTTCTGAACTTATATACATGATAATGCGGTGTGCTCCATACTTTCCGGACCGGAAAGAAGCGTTATGCCTTTACACAGCCATAGTCACCGATACCGGAAGGTTTCAGCAGGCAAATACGACACCAAGGTCCATGAATATCGCGGCCGAACTGCTTGGCACAGGCATTGACACGGTTGAAGTATACAGGAATATATACGGCACAAAAAGGGAAAGTTCATTGAAACTTCTGGGCCAGGCGCTTTGCACCCTGCAGCGCGAAGGAGCTGTTTCTTATATGAAGCTGACCCGCGGCATGTACGAAGAGGCGCGGGCCCAGCAGCAGGATGCCGAGGAAATAGTAAATTATGCCGGAATGGCTCCCGGAACAAAGATATACGCGTTATTCAGCGAAATTATGTCCAGTCCTGGCAAGATTAAGGTAAGCCTGCGGTCCTACGGCAATATAAATGTCAATGCTGCCGCGGCGGTATTTGGCGGCGGAGGGCATTTCCACGCATCGGGTTTTGAAATGACTGGCCCGATGGATGATATCATAAAACAGGTGCTGCCTGAACTAAAAAAAGCGCTGATCAATGGCTAAAAAATCTGTAGTTACCATCGGTTTTTTTGACGGCGTCCATGCGGGGCATAGGAAACTGATTGAAACAGCGGTTAGTGAAGCTAAAAAGAAGGGTCTCCTCGCTGTCCTGATTACCTTTGACAGGCATCCTCATAAAAGAGAACTGCTGACGCCGCTCAAGGAAAAACTTGATATACTGGGGACTTTTGGCCTTGACGAGATTGATACCATAGAATTCACCCCGGATTTTGCGAGAATGCCAGCGCAAAAGTTCATTGACACTTATCTTTTCGCCAAACACAACATGGATCGCGCGGTAATCGGCCATGATTTCAGGTTCGGCCTGGGCAGGAAAGGTAACAAGGAAATGCTGGAAAAAAGCTGTGAAGCGCGCGGTTGCTCAGTGAACTGCCTGGAACCTGTAACAGCAGGGGATAAAAAGACCGTGGTTTCGTCTTCCCTGATCAGGACTTGCCTTTCAATCGGGGAAATAAAACAGGCAAATAAATTATTGTGCCGGGATTATTCGGTGGAAGGGAAAATTATCAAGGGGGCGGGCATCGGTTCATCCCTGGGATTCCCAACGGCAAACATACAGGTCCCGAAAGAGAAATTATTGCCAGCTGGCGTATATTCAGGGTTCTCCCTGGTTAACGGATCACTTCGGGTTTCAGCAGCCAATATCGGCTTCAATCCGACGGTTACCGGTAAAAAAGAGCTGAAATGCGAAGTGCACGTGATAGATTATGATGGTATTATCAAGCCGGGCGACAACATGATATTTTACTTCAGGGAGAAAATTCGTAACGAGAAAAAGTTTCCTAACCGCGGCGCGCTCGCGAAACAGATTAAAAACGACGTGGAAAAGATAAAAAAGTCATACAGGGCCGCTTACAGGGCGCGCCTAATCAAACAGTCCAGCCTTGCGAATGTAAGCAGCAGGGTCTTTTTGGCTATTTCAAACAAATCAAATCCGGGATGTTGCATGGGGTTTTAACGGGGAACCAGAAAAACAGCTGGAGAATAACTAATTTAAAACAGGAGGTTTAAGATGTTAAAGAAGGAGACGAAGAAGAACGTGATTGAAAAGTTTAAAACCCACAAGACGGACTCGGGCTCATCAACGGTGCAGATTGCTGTCCTGTCCGAGCAGATAAACGAGCTGGCCGAGCATTTCAAGAAAAACCCGAAGGATTACACTTCCAGGCAGGGTTTCCTGAAAATGATAGGGCAGAGGAGAAGGTTGTTGAATTATTTGAAAAAATCGAATCCGGCTGAACATAAAAGCGTGACCGGAAAACTAGGAATTGGATAAAAACGAATGAAAAAAGAAATCGAGATTTATGGAAAAAAGATTGTACTGGAAACAGGAACGGTAGCCAAGCAGGCCAACGGCTCGGTGCTTGCCAAGATGGGCGAGACGACCGTGCTTGTAACGGCGGTGATCAGTGAGCGAGAACAGCCCCTCGAAAGACAGGGCGATTTTGTGCCGCTGACTGTTGATTACAGGGAAAGAACCTACGCATCGGGAAAGATCCCGGGCGGGTTTTTCAAGAGGGAAGGGCGCCCGCGTGAGAAAGAAACTCTCTCATGCAGGATCATAGACAGGTCTATACGCTCCACGTTCCCTCTGGGGTTCCAGAATGAGCTCCAGGTGACGGTCATAGTGCTATCAAGCGACGGGGTGAACGATACCGATGTCATATCGGTTATCGGTTCCTCCGCTGCGCTCATGATATCGGATATACCCTTCGCGGGCCCGGTGTCTTGCGTGAAAGTGGGCATGATCGACAATGAATATATTTTTAACCCTACCTTTGAACAGCTGGCAAAAAGCTCCATTGACCTGGTAATTTCAGGCAACGGCGAAAAGGTGCTGATGATAGAAATGGGCGCCAAGGAAGTTTCAGAAAAAGTGGTCATGGGCGCGCTGGAAGCCGCAAAGCCGGTTTTAAAACAGGTCTGCGACCTCCAGAATGAACTAACCAGGGAAATCGGAAAACCTAAGAGAACAGTTACTCCCAAGGAACCGCTTCCGGAGCTCAGCAGCCGCGTCAGGGAAATAGTCAAAGGAAAAATAAAAGATTTTGAAAGCCTTGAGCATATAGCCAAGGGTGCGGCCGAGGAACTGCAGAAGAAATTCGGCAGCGAGCCGGCGATGATAGTCCAGATAAAAACAGCTTTTGAAAGGATTTACAGGGAAGAGGTCAGGGCATTCATAATGGAAACAAAAAAACGCCCCGATGGCAGGGCCATCGACCAGCTCAGGGACATCTCCTGCGAGGTAAGCTTCCTGCCGCGCCTACACGGATCGGCGCTGTTCTCCAGGGGCCAGACCCAATCGCTGGCGACGGTGACACTGGGTATGCCCGCTGACATGCAGATAATGGAAGAACTTGAAGGCGAATTCAAGGAAAGATTCCTGCTTCATTACAATTTCCCCGGTTT
>MGVM01000041.1:17865-21393 GCA_001800495.1 Elusimicrobia bacterium RIFOXYB2_FULL_48_7 | reverse complement strand
AGTTCGTGAAATACCACGGCCAGCGTTGTCGCTACGCCAAGCTTTACATCTACCAGGTAACTTGCCGCTATTACCATGCCGTCTATCATGTTGTGCACCGCGTCGCTTACCAGATTCATGGTAACAACCGGATGCAGATGTTCCTGTGAAGTGACGTGATGGCAGTGGCGCCAGCGCAGGAACTTTTCAAGCACAAAAAATATCATAAGGCCAAGGACAATATAAAGGGATGTTGAGAGCCCGAAGCCCAGTTTTTCAAAAGACTGCGGAAGCAGGTGGATGAACGCGTCACCGAACAAACCGCCAACGGCAAAACTAACCATGTATTTAAGGAGTGAATTCAATCTCTCCTTGTCCCAGGAAAGAGTAAAAACGCCTATAAGTGAAATCACGCTTACTATTGCCACGCTCGCGAATGTATAAACCCATATTTTGAGCATTTAGGTTAATGCCTCCCGCAAAACAACTTTTGCAACTCAATGATGTCGTCTATTATTATATCAGCTCTTTTCAGGTATTCCACCGGCAAACTGGAAGTGATGGCAACACAGAACATACCGGCGCGCTTCGCGGACTGCGTGCCAAGGGGGGAATTCTCAACAACCGCGCATTCTTTGGGCTTCAGGTTCAGCTTCTTTGCCGCGGTTAAATACGGCTCCGGGTGCGGCTTGCCGTGTTTTGTGCTGTCACCTGACACTATGCAGTCAAACAATTTGTACATATCACCCGGCAGGACGCTTTTAATGCTGTCAGCGTAGGTGCCGGTCACAAGCCCCAGCAGGTAACCCTTTTTTTTCAGGCAGCAAAGTGTCTCCAGCGTGCCTTTGAAAATAAACCTCTTGAAATATTTTTTGAACAATCTCTGCTTTTCAGGAAGGATCCTGTCTATTTCCTTTTTGCAGTATTCGAGTTTAGAGCGTTTCAGCAGGTCGGCTATGGTCTTGCGCCAGTTCTCGCCCTCGCGGGAATACACATCAAAACTGTTCACCTTCACGCCCATTGGCTTGAGAGTTTCAAACCAGGCGATAAAATGGTAAGGCATAGAGTCAATGATTACGCCGTCCATGTCAAAAAGCACTGCTTTTGGTCTTGATTGGAATTTATGCATTTTGCTTTTGTAGTTGCCCGCTTCGCGCATCGGCTGTGTTACGGCCTGAAATGCGGCTCCCGGTAGCGCTCTTTATTCCTGGTGGTGAACCACTGTGGTAAAATACCCGATGTCACGCGGTTTGATAACAGGATCTGTACCAGCCACATGCCTATTATACCAAAAACCAGGTGCATCGCGAACAAGTTTTCAAGCACCGGCTTCAACGCGCCGGCATAATCCAGCAAGGCATCAGGCACAAGTTTTTTAAACAGGAACGGGCCGCCGAAAATTGAAATGAAAAATACTATCACGGCCACGGTTGATGTTTCAATCGCGCCGTTCGGGCAGAGGTTGATACAGCGAAAACACTGCTGGCAGTTCCAGCCCCAGTACGGCCTTTTCTCAACCCATTTGACCGTTTTGCTGGGGCAGTGTTTATGGCAGTATTGGCATGAATTGCATTTATTGTTCGTGGCGAAAAGCTTGCCCAGGAAATGCCTGCCGAAAAACACGAACCCGTAATAGACAATTCCCAGCAGAGCGGCCATGGCCGGGTTTGAATGATAATACTTCACGGACTTTATGGAAGGATCATCAATTATATCCTTCATATAACCTTGAAGCAGTTTCTCGTTTTCATCAAAAATGTTTTTCCGGGTTTCGCTGTCCGGGAGCGTTTCAAACATTATCCAGTTTGATACCAATTTGAAAGTACGGGCAAATGTCAGGTCATAACCTTTTCTTTTCAAGTGAAAAGCCGCCTGCATTACACAGATGCCTTCATTGCCGGCCGATGAAATAAAAACAAAACATTTCTGGTTTGATTTAGAGGGGGGAAGCTTGCGGAGGAATTTCGCCATCAACTGCGGGAGGCCGAACCCGTAAACCGGAGAAACGATGCCGATTAATTCCGCTTCAGCGTGTTCCGGGGAGATGCTTGATTGCCCCCGATTGCCGGACGGCAAATCATCGGGATGTCGCGATATTGCTCCAACCTTCCTGCCGTTAGCGGCGATATCAGCCAGCAGGACTTTAAATCCCGCCTGTTCCAATTCTGCCGCGGCAAGATGCGCCATCCTTAGCGCGTTACCCGTTCCCGTAAAATAATATATTATCGCTTTTTTGTCCATGTGACTCTTGAATAATGGATTTGCAGCAGAGAGGGGCATTTACTGCATCAAGATCATTTCTTTTAAAAAATCGCTTGCAAGCCGTATTCTGATGTCTTTGTATTTTTTTAATTTGAGAATATGTTTATCTCCGTTTACAATATAATCAGCCTTAAACTCTTCAGCGCATTCCAAAATCCTGTTATCTGGCTCATCTTGGATAGTTTTTATTCTGCATTTAGGCATAACTGTAGTTGAGTTTCTTTGAATTAACTTTACGATTTCCGTGATCTTATTTTCTGGCCATGAAAACTTTTTTCTCAGCACTTTCTTTAATTCTTCAATTATCGGCGCCGATATCCCCAGCTTATAGTCCTGCATTATCACGGCATGGAATATTTCTTCCGGGGGGCCTCCCGGAAAAACAAACGCGGAAATCAAGACGTTAGTATCAAAAACGATCTTTATCATCTTAAACCGTGAATTATCTTTTCTACGTCATCCTGGGTTGTTACATTTTTAACTTTTGCCATAATAGAAAGTTCCTTCTGCATCTTCTTGAATTGCTGCCAGTCCACATATTCTTTCAGCGCTTCGGTAACAATTCCGCTACAGGACTTCATTTCTTCTTTCTGCAATTTGTCCAGCCTTGATGCCAGGGCCGTGGGAATTGTCACGCTTATGGATTGTACGTTTCTCATGGTATTCACCTCATTTTATGCTGCCGTTTTTTATGCCAATGAATGTTTATATGATTTTATAGTATTATTATATGCCATAAACACATTGTTGTCAAGGGCTTTTACTTGCTGCATAAACTGTTAGGCGGCACATTATATAGGCCGAACATAGTGGGGTATTGCTATAGTATGAAATTCAGCAGGATGGAAACCAGGAAGGCGGAGGCCAGCGTCAACAGGACAATTTTCAGGGTTGTCAGCAGGCCCATTTCTTTTTTCAGCGTGAAAAACGACGCCACGCAGGGCAGGTATAAAACCAGGAATATGCTTGAGATTATGAATTGCTTCGCGCTAAGCCCGAACGGCGCCAGCATCGCGATAGAAACATCTTTTCTCAGGAACCCAAGTATCATCACCGGGATGATTTCTTCCGGCAGTTTTAGCAGGGCTGTTAGCGGCCTGCCGGCTGTCCTTGAGATATAATCGATTACTCCCAGTATATCAAGGACATTTATTATTAAGATGCCGAAAATGATCATTGGCAGGGCTTCCTGCAGGAACCCATTTACCCTCAGCCGCAGTTTTACTGCCAGCGTCGCGATCCTTGGCAGGCGGTACGGAGGGATCTCTACGAATAATTCCGTGCATT
>MGVM01000041.1:0-17793 GCA_001800495.1 Elusimicrobia bacterium RIFOXYB2_FULL_48_7 | reverse complement strand
AGGAGCACTGGGATGGAAGAGTAGCCGTGAAGCCCGAAATTATGGAAAATATTGTCAAAAAGCACGGCAACGCGCGGGAGGTACCCGAAATCCTCCAGGAAACTCAGAACCAGGTAAAAAGAGAATATATAAGGAAGCACTACGACAAAGGGAATGTATACGCCGGTGGTAAGCAGGCCGAAAGATTCCATTATCGCCGGGGTTTTTCCCGTGAGCAGCTGCCTTATGAATTCCACCGGGATATAGCCCGAGAGTTTCATCACCAGCGGGTAATAATAATCCTTGAACAGCGGGTCCAGCAGGTAATTTATCAGCCCTTCGCCGACAAACCTGACAATCACAAAAGTGAAAAACAGCACAGCCAGAGCGAAAGGAACGCCGGTAAAAGGTTTTATTGATATGTCGCTTAATAAATCCAGCAGGTTGTGGTGCTTGTGCGAAAGCACCTGGACTTTCTTTATGATCTCGCCGATCTTCTGCCAGATCTCGTCCGGGCTGCACGAAAGGCCGTCAGCCCTGGCTTCGCCGAGCCGCGAGACAGCGTCGTTTATGCCCTCGCCGGTCACAGCCGTAACGGTTATCACGGGCACGCCGAGAATGCTTTCAAGTTTTTTATAGTCGATCGCGATGCCCCTGTGCTTCGTTTCATCCCAGAAATTCAGCAGGACCATCATCGGTATTTTTTTCTTCAGGAGCTGCAGGGTAAGGTTGAGATTTCTTTCCAGGTTGGTGGCGTCTACCACGTTTATTATCATGTCGCCGCCCTCGTTCAGCAGTTCAACGGCGACTTCTTCGGCTTTTGCCGAGGGTTCCAGCGAATACGTTCCCGGGACATCCACTATTTCATAGCGTTTTGTCCGGTGCCTCAGGCAGCCCTTCACGAATTCCACCGTGGTGCCGGGATAATTGGACGATATCACGTTGATGCCGGTGAGCCGGGAAAAGACCACGCTTTTGCCTACATTCGGGTTGCCTACCAGCAGTATTTTTTTCATTTCGCACTCTACGGTTATTTTTTTTGCCATGCCGTGGCCTATGGCGATTTTAGTGCTTCCTGCCTGCACCAGCACAGGGCCCCTGAACGCCTGGGAGCTGACCAGGGTGATTTCAATGCCGGTTCTTAAACCCAGGGCTTCCAGTTTTTTAACTAAATTCTTGCCGCCCTCGATAGCGGTAATACGGCATTTCTCGTTTTCTTTGATCTGTGTCAGGTTCATGGATATTTTACGCCATAATCCTGCCGGTTAATTTTGTTTTTTAAGAATGTATTTTTTGCCCAGCCAGGTAATAATCAGTATCTTTTTCATTTTCACTAATATTTTACAAACTATTTCAGAATGTTACAACTTTATCGCTTTCCTTGACTATCTCGTACATGTCCTTCATCGTAGAGATGGGGCACATCTCGGAACCTTCCTGTTCGCGTGCTTTTATACAAGTGCCGCAGGCATAGATTTTGCCTCCGTTACTCATATATTTTGATGCTTGATCAACGGTGTTAAACTTTTTAGTGCTTATTTTCTGATATTCCACGCCTTTACCCATAAAAAACACCTTCACATCATCTTTTTGCCCTAAGCAGTAATTCGCATACCGCAACGCATTCCAGCAAGTTTCTGCATCGTTACTCGAAATAATCACTCCAATTTTCATTTTGAACCTCCCATTATCTTTATTGCTTCCGCCGGGCATACCATTTCACAACCTGCCAGCCGGTCACACTTTGTCTCATCAGTAACCATGCATTTATTTGTTTTTTTGTCTATATACAGGATCTTCTTGGGGCATAGGCTGACACACGCCCCGCATCCGGTACAGGCATCACGGTCAATATTCACAATTTTATCTTTCTGCATATTTTCCTTAATGGCAGCTATGCTGGGCGCAGGCATTTTCGACTGTTATTTCTTCAAGGGTGCCTTTGACAAACTCCTTTGCAATCCCGGCGACTGTCCCTTCAGCGACCCTGTATGCCTTGATTCCGCCTTCGTTCAACTTTTGTATTGCCCTGCCTCCCATTCCGCCGCATACTACCGCATTAATGTTCTTCCCGGTCAATGCGCCCATCGGGTGGCACATTCCGTGGGAATGGTGCTGGTTTGAATTTTCAATCACTTCAATAGTATCTTTTTCTGTATCATAAACTGTAAAAAACGGCGCGCTCCCGAAATGGCCGTAAACACTCGCTGTTTTTCCATCTTTTGTTTCCGTAGGTATGCATATTCTCATAAACCGTTCCTCCTGTTTTTTCCTGTTTTTGCCCAACCCGATTTAACAACTCCTCCTTCTATTTTAACGGCCTTTCCGTTTACCAGGGCATCGGCTATTTTTTCATGGGCGCATTCAATAATGTTGCCGAAGGTCTGGCGCGATATTTTCATTTTTTTCGCCGCTTCTTCCTGGTATAAACCTTCCAGGTCGGCTAAGCGCAGGGCTTCAAACTCATCTAATGTAAGATCTATTTCTTCAAGGTTACAAACCGGTATACCCCTGGGTTTAAAATAATCAGCCGGAGGTTTGCCGCAAACACACCTGCATTTACAAGGCCGGACCATGCTTCCTCCTTTTAATTTCCTGGATTTTTACTGGCATATGCCAATAATACAATATAGCAGGTATGCTGTCAATGCCTGTTTCTTATAAAATGTTTTCTTCTTCAGCCGGCATGAACCACTTCTGGGCAAAAAATGTAGGGATTATAGAACTGAGGGTCATTACGCCTATCAGCAACGAATACTGGGATTGGCTGATTAACCCCTCGTTGAAACCGAAAAGCGCGGCTATCAATCCGAAGGTCAGGCCTGTGCTCATCAGGAGGGATACATACATATGGCCTTCCGGTATATATTTCTTCGCAAAGAAATACACGCCGGAGAATTTGGACAATACTTTTACAAAGAAAAAAAGAGTGAATAATGGAAGCGAGGAGTAAATATAAAAAAGGGAAACCTTCATCCCTGCAACAATGCCGAAAATAGGGATAAAAACAGCATAAGCAACGGTTTTCAGCCTGTTCCTGATTATTTTTGTTTTCCTTTGCTCTTTAAAATGGCGGGACATCAGCAAGCCCAGGATAAATACAGGCAAAATGGCCTGGCTGTTGCCAAGTTTAGCGAAATAAATAAAAGCAAGCAGTATAAAAAGCAGGAATTTTATTTCAGGTTCGACCACCTTATTAAACAATGCCGGGTGGCGCAGTATATATAAAGAATATTTATCAACAATAATAATTATGAGCACAGCTGCTGCCAAAAAGATAAAAGTATAAATGTTGAATTTTGTAAACAACACGCTTAACGCGAGAGCCGTGAAAAGGTTTGTAATAAACGTAGCGGACATCAGTAATTTCCCTGTTTCTGTTTTATTCATGCCGGTTTCAACCAACACGGCGTATATAACAGCAAGCGATGTGCAGGAAATAGCGGTGCCGGTTACCAGGGAAGCCCAAAAACCCCATTTAGCAATAAAATACGCGGCTGAAAAACCGGTAAGAAATGGGGCAATGAAGGAAGAAAAACCAATTAAGAAACTTTGCTTGAACTGTTCTTTCAGTAATTTGACATCTATTTCGGTACCGGCAAGGAATGTTAATATTATCCCGCCGAAATTTGCAAGGTATAGCATCCATTCTTCGGGCCGCAGGCCCAGGCTGCCTAAAATAATTCCAAATAATAATTCTATGATTACTACAGCGATGCCAATTCGGATGGAAATTAAACTTGAAATGAATACTAAGAGCCCTACAATTAACGGAAGCATAGATGCACCTCTTTGGGTTTAATTGTAGGAGTTATCAGCTTTTAATGAAGTTAAAGCGGTTGGGTTAAAGGAGAACTCCATCTCCGTTGCTAATGATACAATAAATATTCCTGCATATCAAATTAACGACCATAGCCTCGGCACGAAATTGCCAATTTCTAATTGGCAATTTTGACATCATTTCCGCTTTTAGATAAAATACCCTCTCAGAAATACAATACCCAAATCATATGGAAACCAAAATAAAATTCAGCCAAAACAGAAGGAAAACCGTGGGCTCCAGGATTATTTCCGGTGTAATGCACATCTACGCGCCGGCCGGGATGCCTGAACACCAGTTGAACCGGGTCATTGATAATTTCAGGAAAAGGTTCGAAAAGAAGCAGATGAAAAAAGAATTAAACAGCAACCCGGAACGGCTGCTGGAAATAACCAATGAATTGAACAGGAAATATTTTGACGGAAAACTCGAAGTAAAATCAATTACCTATAGCGGCGAGCAGGATAAAATATACGGAGTATGCCATCATAAAAGAGGGGATATAATAATTTCTTACCGGCTGAAAGAGATGCCCGACTGGGTGCGCAATTATGTGATTGTGCATGAACTGGCGCATTTGCTCCAGCCAAACCACAGCGCTGATTTTTGGAATTTGGTAAACCGTTATAAACTTGCGGAACGTGCGAGGGGATACTTAATTGCCAAACAAGGTTTAGATCCTGATTAAATCGCCATCAGCAACCAACCGGATATTTTGACATTCAAATAATTCATTAAGCTTTTCAGGAATTGAAGTTTGGACGGGGACGA
Source organism: Elusimicrobia bacterium RIFOXYB2_FULL_48_7 (assembly GCA_001800495.1). Classification (GTDB taxonomy): domain Bacteria; phylum Elusimicrobiota; class Endomicrobiia; order CG1-02-37-114; family XYA2-FULL-39-19; genus OXYB2-FULL-48-7. Next base: position 13,223 of record MGVM01000041.1, on the reverse strand, counting down.
CCATCCGGGGATGTAAATCTTCAATGAAGGATTTCAGTGTTTTAGTGTACGATGGACTGCTTTCGGGGATATTATGGATTCTTATATTTTGTTTGCTGATATATTCATTGAATTCTTCTAATTTTGCTTCCTGGCCGGGATAGGCGCTATCATATTGCGAATATATCATGGTTTTATTAATTAAATTCACTTTCTTCCTGCCATAATCGTCAACATACTCCGGCCTGAACATGACTATCCTTCTTTTATTTTCAGCTAACTCGGCAAATTTGATATTGTTTTTGAATACTTTCGCTAAAAACTCTGTCTGATTAGCGTCTTTCAGGGCTTTTTCCTGCCCGGGAATAAATATAACGTTAAATAAATCCTGCCTTAAATCCGGAATGTCCCAGTCAAGTGCTCTTGCTTCCAAATATATGTAAGCTGTTAACAAATCTATCACAAAAACTGCCTGCGCTCTTTTGCAGGCCCATACAATATTCATTATATAATCAAGGTTTACCGGCCGGGCGTTTATAAGCACGGGCCATGCGCTGGTGTTCATCAAAATATTGTTGATTTCCTGCTCAGTCCCGGGACTGCCAGCCATTGTTCCTTCAATCATCAATAAATCCGGTTCATTTTGTATTTCCTTCTTGAAATACTCTATGTTTTTATCTTTTGTGCCGTGGGCTATTAATCCGCCGGTGTAAACAACAGTTCTGCCGCCGCATTTTATAATAAAACCCAGCGCGCCTAAGGCAGTATTATCTACAATCACTGCCTGGACTGTAAAATCACCCAAAGAATAAATCATTTTTTGCTTAGAATCGATAATTTTATAATTCTCGGGAAGAATCCTGTCAGCATTGAATATTTCCAGCGTTTTCATAACCACAAACGCTTCCTCGCTTAAATAAACAGGTATTTTCGGGTGTACGTCCGCCAGGAATTTGCGGTGGGTGGGGTGAAAATGTGAAACAATAACCGCGGTAACCAAATTTGTATCCGTTGAATCCTTGTAAAGCCCCTTCACCTTGGGCCGATACTGTTCTAAGAACCTAAACTCATCCCCTTCAGGAATATCCAAATTCAAAGGCACCCCGATATCCAAAATCATCCGGGCCTCTTTGTTAATCAATTCAACACATGTTCCGTCAACATTATTTGTTCTGCGGTGGAATATGAGATTCATATTTTGTAGCGGGCGGTGAGTCAATCTCGTGTTTTTAGAATATTATGTAGTCAATATTTGTCTAGAAAGTCAGTAGTTTCTATGCCAATTTTTCAGTCAAGACTTCTGATAGAAATCCTGACTACTAACAGCAACCTGAAAAATAATTCCTTCTACTACACACGTTGAGTTTTTTATTCTGGGGACACAATACTTATTTATTCAAGATAATTAAGTATTGTGTCCCCGAATTACGAAGTATCTCTACAACAGCCTTAACCATAAAAATATTCAAGATTGATCAAGGTTACTTCCGATAACATTTACTTTCTTCCGCTTTCTTTGAAATTTGTTTTAACAGATTTCTACTCAATCTTTTAGAAATCACTTAAAATTCTAAACTACTGACTTATCGCAAAAATCTTTATTATTTTCTTTTTGAAAGCGGGTATATCCAAATCAGACCTTCAATTTTGTAGTTCTTTTCTTTTGCATGCTTCTTAAGCTTTTTCTCATATTCATCAAACATTTTCTTGAGCTCTTACTTTCAATAAACAAAGTTGCCTGTTCAAGAGTTACAGGCCAATAACTTAAGAAGGAATATTGTTTCTTCTTTCAGCTTGGATTTTGCCTAGGATATTTCTTTCCATCCCTTTATTGGCAAACATATTTTCCTTAACCATCACCAGCATCAGCTTGGTCCCTTTGATCGTTATATATTTTTTTTACTCGTTTTTCCATGGCGTTATTGCTGTAAGCGGGGAGTATTTCAAATACCTTGTCCCAGTCCAGGGGGGACAGATTATCAAAATGATATTCCTTGTTTACATAAACCGTGTCTAAAAATGCCCGTTCTTTTGAGGCTATAGAATACCCTTTTTTGTTTTCAATTCCCGCGGGGTTAGTTAAAACCAAACCTTTTATTTTCTTGTATGAATAGGTTTGATTATCGCAGATAATGCTTCTTGTCAGGTAAGAGGCGACAGAAATCTGTTTATAATGCTGAAAAACAATTCCTGTAAGCGCTAAAACAGATTCAAAACTTACATAAGACGGGGTAAATATTTTGCAGGCCAGTTCAAACCTGTCGTAATTCTTGTCTTTAGCGTAAAAACCCCTGCGGACACGGTAAAGTTGTCCCTTCGTTACGTAATAACTGACCCTGACCAGCGCTGCTTTGTCAGAGTTGCCCCATAACAAAGCAAGGTCTTTGAATGAAAAAACCGTTTTCTTTGAGCGCAATAATGTAGTGATGTATTCGCCTTTATTCATATATGTGAACTATACATTAGGTTTAACCTAACCTTTAGTCCATATTATATATATATTGATATGTTGGCAAGGGCTAGGCATAAAAAAGCCGGGGTGAAAAACCCGGCTTTTCGTAATTATGTGTTCAATTTTTGAGTATTTCCTGCGGGTTTTATCCGCCGATTTCCCTCGCTGCCTGTTTCGTGTTCTTCCAGCTTCTTTCCAGGCCGACTTTCTGGTCGGGTTCTGTCCTGCCTTCGTACTCGATGGTGTTATAGCCCTTGAAACCGGAGTCCTTTATGATCTTCAGGCATTCCTTCAGGTTAATGTCGCCTTCACCCAGTACCCAGGCAATTGGTTTTTCGCCGCCTTTTTTGTTGTCCTTGATGTGGGTCATAATTGCGTCAGGCATAAACTTCTTTATTGCTTTAATGTGGTCTTCCTTGACTTGCATGAAGTTGCCTATATCAACGCAGTATTTCAGGTTCTTCGAACCGATGGATTTCACGAAGTCCTGCATTTCATCCGTTTTCGCACAGATATTGCCGTGGTTCTCAAAAGCGAGCAGTACTTTTTGTTTCTCGGCGTGCTCGCAGCATTCCTTGAAACAGTCAATCACGGTCTTTTTGGAATCTTCGTACGAGGGGAACCCTTCCCTGACGTAGCCGTAAAATATCCTCATCGCCTGCGCGTCAAGCTGCTTGGCGCGGTCAATGGCGTGCTTTACTTTTTCAACCTCGGCTTTTCTTTCGTCTTTGCCGGGTTTCGTGAATTCGTTGCCGACAATATAACTGCCCATTTGCAGGCCGTTTTCCTTCAGCCATTTCGGCGTTTGCTTTACTTCTTCATCTTCGTCCTTCCAGAAATAGCCCAGGTCAACCGCATCAAACCCCTGCTTGCGCTGCCCGCAGTATTCAATGTATTCCTTGATATTCATGCTGCCGTTTTTCAAATAATCGCCCAGGCAGTACGGTGAAATGCTGAATTTCATTTTTACCCCCTTAATACCCAATGCTATCCGCTTGGAAGGATATTGGGTATAAATCCTCTCCCTTTTAAGGGCTTGGAAACAATTCTAAGAAAAGCGTTTTGGGCGACGACACTGACTAGCCCTTGAGGAGCCCAACCGAGCACCCTTGTTGCGGGGTGCGTCTTTTCGTGAATTAGTTTCCAGGCCCGCCTATTACTTAATGTTTGTGTCGGTCTGTCGAACGGCGTTTTTTACAACTTTCACTATCCCGCTTGCTTTCAGTTTCTCAAGCATCTTGTCGTATTTCGAACGTTTTACCGGAATTTCAACCGGCTTGCCCGTTTTGCCCGAAAGGATAAGCGCGTCAATGAATTCCACGCTCATCAACCCCTGCTCGCCGGGAGCAATCAGCTTTTCCTGGCCAAGGATCGTTGCGCAGAAATTGCGGATAATTTCCTTGTGGCCTTTCTCCGCCGGCTGCAATTCTATTTTTACTTCTTCCACTTCCGGCGCATTCCAGACCTGCGTGTTGGTTTTGTTGTGCTCTGTGATTGACGGCTTGAATTTAAGCAGGCGCAGTTCTCCGCCGCTGTAAATCATCAGGGCTTTGTCTCCGCAGACCTCGATCCTGGCGGTTTTGTATTTTTCGCCCGCCATTTCGTTGGTGGTGGTATAATAATAGCCCCACGCGCCGTTAGGATAATATAGCTGCGCGTCGGCTTCGTCTTCAACTTCAATTTTGTGAAGTTTGGTCCTGGTGCGGGCCTGCACTTTGCACGGCAAACCGCCGAGTATCATGAACAAATCTATGCCGTGGGGCGCCTGGTTCATCAGCACTCCGCCGCCTTCGCCTTTCCACGTGCCGCGCCAGCTGCCGCTGTCGTAGTACGCCTGGCTGCGGTAATTCGGCTCTATCATCAATGTGCGCCTTATTTCGCCGATCTCGCCGTTTTCAACTATCTCGCGGGCTTTGCGAATTGCCGCCAGGGCCCTTTCCTGGTACATTACGCCGAACACTTTTTTGGATTTCTTCGCCGCTTTTATCATTTTATCCGCCGCGCTTACATTAACCGCGATCGGTTTTTCGCAAAGCACGTGCAGGCCTTTTTTCAATGCCGCTATCGCGACTTCAGGGTGGAAATAATGCGGTGTTGCCACTATAACCGCGTCTACCAGCTTGCTGTTTATAAGTTCATTGTAATCCGTGAAGTATTTCACGCCGTGTTTTTCGCCGACTGCTTTTGCCGTATCGCAGTGCACGTCTGAAACAGCCGTTACTTCACAATTTGTCAGTTGCCCCGCGTACTCAATGTGTTTCTGCCCCATTCCGCCGCATCCAACCAAGCCAATTCTTACTTTGTCCATGCTCTCTCCTTTTGAGTACCCCATTCTACGCGCTCTTACTCAAACCTGTTGACGGTTTGAGTTTCGCTCCAAGCTCAAAAGCGTATGGGGTATTCTCCTTTATTATTATTTTATCTCCGAAACTATTCTTGTCAGCGATTTCATGCACTCTATTGTGCCCTTTCCGGTAGTGTCGCCTTCAAGCACATAATGCGTCTCAAGCGAAAGGACGCCGTCATAGTGTTTGGAAAGCGCCCTGAACTGCGCCTTGAAATCCATGATACCCTTGCCTACCTCGTTGAACTTGAATTTCCGCTCGCCGGACGTTACGTCCCTTTCGCTCTGGATCGGGTCCTTGATGTGCACGTGTACGATATAATCTTTCACCGCCTCGTAACCTCCCGGGAACGGGTCTTCGCCGGCAACATACGCGTTGCCCGGGTCCCACACGGTTTTCAGGTTAGGGTGGTTTAGCGCCTTAAGTATCCTGCTGATATCTTTGCCCCTGCCGCCATAGCAGGCCGGCTCGTTTTCCAGGGCAAGTATTATGTTTTCCTTTTTGGCTATTTCAAGCGGCTTCCTGTAGCTTTCAACAATGAGGTTGAATACTTCATCTGTGAAAGGCCCTTTTTTCCAGAATGCGAACGAGCGGATTATATTCGTGCCCAGTATCCTGGACTTGGCTATAAGGTCGTAAAGCAAATCTATCTGGTCTTCAAAGGTTTTTTCCTTGGCTCCGTGGGCAGGCCCTGCCGCGCCTTCGGCTTTCATGCCCGGCTGGGTGCACTTGTAAAAAGGGGAACACACCGCGCAGGCGCGGATGCCGTTTTTATCCATCATTTCCCTGGCTTTTTTCACCTCGTCTATGGACATGTCGGCGATGTTCTTGCCCCAGATGCCCCTGATCTCGGCTTCCTTGTAATTATTCTCCTTCATCACCTTGATCACATAATCAAAATCCATCGAAAGTTCGTCAGTAATTAAACCTACCCGCAACATGTTTCCTCCCATTTTTTATTTTCACAATTATACACAAATAATTCCGGGGACACAATACTTATTTCCGGCTTTAATTCTGCGGCTGGAGGGCGTTCAGCCAGACGAGGCATGCAGCGGAACCTTCGCGGTACCCCTGCCGGTCGCACAGGTTTTTAAGCTTGTAGAAATAGGCGTAATAAATATTTTTTGAGAACGTGTTTGTGATAACGTTGTTGTACATGAATGTGAGGGCGGGGTTTACTTTTACTATCTGCCTGAAACGGCCCACGGCTTCACCGGGATTATAATCCACGTACATAAAAGCCAGTATCAGGTGCGCCAGGCCGTCGTCCGGTTTCAGTTCTACCGTCCTTAACGATTCTCGCAGGGCCTTGTCCAGCTGGCCGGTGAAAAAGTAAACATTAGCCAGGCGCTGGTGCGCGAAAGCGTCGTTGGTGATATCGTAAACAAATATAGATCCGCCGATGATTTTCGCCGGCTCCTTGCTTTTCGCCCAGCCAAGCAGGTCGTGCCCCATGTTGCTGAAATAGAGCCCCTGCAGGTTCGTGGCGCTCACGGCAAGTATTTCTTTTTGCGGTTTTTCCGCGTTGACGTGCTTCTTTTCTCCCCAGAGCCCGAAAGAGAACAGGTCCTGGAATTCAAACCCCGCTGTTTTGGCCAGCCCCGAGCCGTAATAGGACATCACAACATCCGTCACTTTTTCTTTTTCAATGTATTTTTTCAAGCCCCTCAGGTCCTGCCCCCAGTCCATGTTGGAATCCACGAGAAAATTCTGCCCGCCTCCCCCGAAATATGTGAGCCCGTTGAAATACGCCATGTAATCCGGGTGAATGCTGAGCGAATTAAACGCCAGCCACGCGCACATCACATAAGAGACCGCCTTGTATTTTTCCGCCACAAGGGCGCACAGGCACAGGATGAACACATATGCCGGCAGAATGTAGCGCATGCCCAGCTGGATCTTGTTGATAGATGCAAACGCGATGATCAATACCGCCGGGACAATAATTCCGAGGAGCTTTATCACCCTGTCGCGGGTAAGTTTTTTGGTGTTGAACAGCTTGAACGGCGCCAGCAGAGCCAATAAAAACAAAGGAAGGGGTGTTTTGAACAGCAGGCAGACCAGATAGTAGTACCAGAAACCGGTGTACGAGTAATTGCCCCAGCAAAATGCCGCCTGGCCGCGCCCCTGGTAGAGCAATGTGTTCTTTATATTGATGAAATACAGCTTAAACCAGGCAAATTTATACGCCAGGGCTATGGTGAACGCTATTATAAGGAAGGAAACAGCAAAAACCGCCAGGTATTCAAGGATTATTCTCTTTTTAAGCGCGATTTTTTTGGTGAAAACCGCTATTAACAATAAAACAAGGAAAACCGGGAACAAAAACAGCGCGGTGTGCTTTGAAAGCAGGGCCAGCGCGGTGAATAAACCGGTTAGGGCGCCGGTTTTGTACGACGGTTTATCGAGCAGTGCGAGAAAACTCAGCGCGCTTATGTAAATTAACGCGCTGACAATGGAATCTTCCGTTGTCAGGAAGGAATTACCCAGGATATTCGGGCAGAAAGTGTAAAAAAACAGAAAATAATAACCCGCCGCCGGACCGAACTGGCTTTTTGTCAGCAAAAAAGCCAGCAAACCCAGAAAAATTACGGCAAAAATAACCGAAACGCGGGAAAAGAACAGCATCCTGCCAACAGAGAGTGTATTGTCAAACAAAAACTTCAGGGAAAAGCTCCACCTGTAAGATCCCGGCTCGCCCCACGGGTTTTTTTCCTTTGAATTCATCCACCCGGCGGCTTTCTGCCAGTCGGGATCGGCGGTGTTGAATTCCGGCTTCAAAAAAACAAGCGGGAGCGCGGAAATCACGGGCACAAGCGGCGGCTTGTCTATGGAAAACCTGTAATCGCCGGTTTTCAGCAGGGAATAGCCGTAGGAAATGTAAAATGCCTCGTCGTAAGTGGCGGATTTCTGCCATGCCGTCGTAACAAGGCGCGCGGCCATGACGGCAAGCAGGGCAAAAACGACCCAAAAATTCTTTCGCATCTTGTTTAAATAATATCATTTCTCTGATTGCATTACAAGCAAATTTATTATATATTGATTAATACCAACAGTATTTCAGGAGACAATCAACATGGAACCGCAAAAAAGTGTTTTAGACGGCAAAAAATTCAGCAAATACTTCCTGCTGGCCGCGTTCATCCTGTCCCTGGTTTTTTTCCTCAGCATGATAAAGGTCTTTTTCCTGCCGATAATTTTCGCTGTCATTATTGCCATGCTTGTTTACCCGCTTTACCGGTTTATACTGAAATTCATCAAAAAAAGAGGGCTTGCTTCGCTGGTTTGCTGCCTGTTGCTGCTTATAATGTTTTTTCTGCCGCTTTTTTTCATCTCCAGGGCCCTTATCAGCCAGAGCATGGGGCTTTACTATTCAGCCGAGCCGCAGGTAAATAACCTGATGCAGAAAGACAATTTTGAAATAATAGAAAAATTCATGCAGACGCCCGTTGGCGCGTGGCTCATCGAGCACAACATAACCATCGACTGGCGGGCGATCCTGGGCAAAACGCTCGGCTTTTTGGAATCAACGACGGCATCTTTCGTGAATAACACATTCAAGACCACCGTTAATGTCGTATTCAACATCTTCATCGCGGTGTTCTCGCTCTTTTATTTCCTGAAAGACGGGGAAACCCTGATCCTGCAGATCAAGGACATCATCCCGCTCACCGAGGAATACAAGGACCGCATAATATCCCGGTTCTATACGATGTCAAACGCCACCGTCAAGGGAATACTCTTCATAGCTTTTATCCAGAGCTCGCTTGCCACCCTTGTTCTGTGGATATTCGGCATAAAAGCCTGGCTGCTGTGGGGCCTCATCATGTTGGTGCTGGCGGTCATACCCTTTGCCGGAACCGGTATTGTGCTTGTGCCTACCGGCATAATAAAGATCGTGAATGGGGATATACTGCAGGGGCTGATTATCATCCTGATAAGCGTGTTTTTTATTTCATTCATTGACAACGTCCTCAGGCCCAGGATAGTCGGCAAGCATGCCGGCATGCACGACCTGCTGGTGTTTTTCTCCATGATAGGCGGCATATTCACTTTCGGGCCGACCGGTTTCATAATCGGCCCCCTGATAGCGTCGGTATTCCTGTCAATCCTCGAAATCTACAAGATTGAATTCCGAAAACAGATCAATCCTCCCGAACCGGATGCTTAAAAATATCCCGGCTGCCCTTCTGCTTGTTGCCGTTTTTTCCTCACAGGCCCATTCCTTCGATATCAGCGTGTCCCCCGAAATGTCCCGGGGCGGCGAAGGCATGCTCGTACGCATAACTAACACCACTTACCCGAACTTTGCCATTATCCTTAACGGAAAAAAGTACCAGTCCTATGAAAGGAACAGCAATTCCAGGGAAGCATTCATTCCCATGGGTATAGAAACCTGCGGCGCCTTGCCGCTGGTGGTCAAGAGGAAATTGCTTTTTATTACCCTGGAAGAAAAGTTCCGTTACGTCGGATGCGTAGCGAGAATAATACGGACAAGCAAGCTTAATTCGAAGGACGAAACCATGCGCGATACCCAGAGAACGGTCGATAAGCAGCAGGTGCTTGTAATCAGCGCGCTGAACGTGAAAAGCAAAAATAAGCTTTGGAACGGCCCGTTCATTTTGCCGGTGAAATCCAGGTCCACGCCGAATTTCGCTCAAAAACGCGAAGGCAAAACATATTCTTATTTTCACAAGGGTATCGACCTGGGAGGGAAATCCGGCACTCCGGTGCGCGCCGCCAACGACGGCGTGGTGGCCTTCACCGGGGAATGTTTCAACGTTTACGGCAACCTGGTAATACTTGACCACGGCCAGGGCGTGACATCCTGCTATTTTCACATGAAAAAAGTATTGAAGAAAACGGGCGACAAAGTTTCAAAAAATGATTTGATAGGCCTGCTGGGCTCCACCGGCTGGTCGACCGGCCCCCACCTGCATTTCGGCGTGTACCTGCAGGGGGAAGCTGTGGACCCGCTCTGGTGGATCAAATTCAGCGGCAATGCATTTGAGTAAAAATCCTTGACTTATATTCGAATCAAGGTTATAATATACTATAAGCATTAAAGAGGTTCGGGAAAATTGTCTTTTCTCGAAGGAGCAGTATGATGGTCGGGCCGCCATCTGATAAAATTCAGATGACGGTATTTTTATTTTTAAAGGAGGTTTTTATGTGGAATCCCTCACAAGACTGGCCGGTTTTCATTTTCATGGCGGTATTTATCGGATTTGTCATCTATGCTGTAATTAACAGTAATAAGAATGAAAAAATGGAAAAGGAAAAACAAAAAAAAGAATTAGAAAGCAAGAAATAACAACCGCTTTTTACATAAACGAGGCATAATTTACGTATGAGATTATTGATAGTTTCGAACAGGCTGCCTTTCAGTATTGAAGAAAAAGAAGGTAAAATAAGCTTTAAGGAAAGCACCGGCGGGCTTGTTACCGGCATAAGCGCCTACCTTGATTCACTGAAAAACTCCTCTTTTACAAAGCAGGAGCATATCTGGATTGGCTGGCCCGGCAGTGAAATAAACCCGAAATTCGAAAATGAGCTGAGGAAAAAAGCCCTCTCTGATTATAATGCTTACCCTGTTTACATTGATGAAAAGTCAATGGATCATTTTTACAATGGTTTTTGCAACAAGACTATCTGGCCCTTATTCCATTGTTTTCCTGTTTATACCACTTATAATGAAACAGCCTGGAATTATTATAAAAAGGTAAATGAACAGTTTTGCGAGGCGATAGTAAAAATTGTAAAACCTGATGATATGGTCTGGGTTCATGATTATCACCTGATGCTCCTTCCGAAATTACTTAAAGAAAAGCTTCCGGGCACACCTGTAGGATTTTTTCTTCACATACCCTTCCCTCCGATAGAAATATTCAGATTGCTGCCAAAAAAGTGGCGCGTGGAAATACTTGAAGGGCTTATAGGGGCTGACCTGATTGGATTTCACACGCATGATTATACACAGAATTTCCTTAAATGCACCCTGCGTTTATTGGGCTTTGACCATAACATGGGAAACATTACAACTGATAATAGAGTTTTAAAAGCTGACACTTTTCCCATGGGAATCCATTACCTGAAATACCACGACACCTCAGCCCTGCCGGAAGTCCGGCAGGAAAAAGAGAAACTCAAATCAACTTTTACCGGCTTGAAAACCATTCTTTCGGTTGACCGCCTTGATTATACGAAGGGAATATTAAACAGGCTTGAAGGTTATGAATTATTCCTTGAAAACAACCCCGAATGGCATAAAAAAGTTGTAATGCTGTTATTCGTAGTCCCTTCACGCATAGGGATAGATAATTACCAGAAGATGAAGGCCAAACTTGACGCGCTTGTAGGAAAAATCAACGGCAAGTTCGGGAGCCTTGACTGGACACCCATTCATTACCAGTATAAGTACCTGCCATTAAAACCCCTGGTCTCCTTATATGCTTTTTGCGACGTTGCCATGATTACTCCCCTGAGGGATGGCATGAACCTGGTTGCCAAGGAATACATTGCGGCATTGACCGATAAAACAGGCGTTTTAATCTTAAGTGAAATGGCAGGCGCGGCGAAAGAACTCGGTGAAGCTATTGTTATTAACCCCAATCATAAAGAAGAAATAGCTGATGCCCTTAAAGAGGCGCTTGAAATGCCTGTTGAACAACAAAATAAACGCAACAGCGCCATGCAGAAAAGGATTCAGGAATATGACGTTATCCGCTGGGCAAACGATTTTACCCAGGAATTAATTGAAGTAAATGAATTTAAAAAGAAATTCAACGCCAGGCTCCTGAATTCTGCAGATAAAAAACAGCTGATCAAGAGCTTCAAGGATGCTGGTTCAAGAATTATTTTCATGGATTACGACGGGACCCTGGTGCCGTTTTCCGGCCTCCCGGAAAACGCTTACCCTGATGAGGAAATCCTTAAATTACTAAAATCCTTTTCAGGCGATCCCAAAACCAAGGTTGTCATTATAAGCGGCAGGGACAAGCAAACTCTCCAGAATTGGCTTGGAAATACCAATGCAGACATGGTTTCCGAACACGGCGTCTGGATAAAAGACAATGGCAATGATTGGCAGTTATTGAAACCTTTAAACGCGGACTGGAAATTAAAAATTATGCCCATTTTGAAAACTAATTCTGACAGGCTGCCCGGTTCTTTTGTTGAAGAAAAAGAATTTTCCGTGGTGTGGCATTACCGCAGGTCCGACCCGGAATTGGCCTCAATCAGGGCCAAGGAACTAATTGATGACCTGATTTCCTTTACCGCCAATATTGATGTCCAGGTATTACAGGGCAATAAGGTAATTGAAGTAAGGAATGCGGGCATAAACAAGGGTATTGCGGCAAATTATTTTCTTTCGAAAAACAAATACGATTTTATCATGGCGCTTGGGGATGACTGGACCGATGAAGACCTTTTCAAAAGCCTGCCGGATAACGCCTATTCGCTTAAAATCGGCATGGGTTCCTCCCATGCAAAATATAACCTGGGCAATTACAAAGAAGCAAGAAAGCTCTTGAATGAAATATTGAATTAAAACACTTTTAAATGGTTAAAGGAGGGCGCTAACAGCCAGGCCGCCGTTCGGGGATAGCCTGAATGACGGTTTTTTTACGGAGGGTGCTTTTAAAAGGCGGGTTAAAATGATAAAAAATATTATTTTCCTCTTTGTTTGTTTAATCGCGATTATTTCCGCCGGGTGCGGAAGAAAAGACAAGAATATAATTACATTTTCTGTTGGAGGCGCTCCTAACGAAATAGCCGTATGGGAAAAACTTGCGGTAAAGTTTGAGGCGCAGTCCGGGATAAAAGTGAATGTTTTAAGACAGCCAACCGACACCGACCAAAGGCGGCAAGGGCTTATAACACCGTTAAAGTCGCGTGAGGAAGATCCTGACGTATTCCTTATGGATGTGGCCTGGCTTGCGCAATTTGCGGCCTCCGGGTGGCTTGAACCGCTTGAGGGTTATTCCCGGGAACTCGGGATTGACCCGGGTGTTTTTTTTGACAGGGTAATAAACCTTGCTGACAAGTATGAAAACGAGCTGGTGGCGTTTCCCGTATATATCGACGGGGGGCTTTTGTATTACAATAAAGATATTCTCTTTAAGCGCGGATACAAGAACCCTCCGAAAACATGGGATGAACTTTTAAAATATTCGCTGAAAATTCAGGAATACGAAAGGCGGAGAAATCCTAATTTTTACAGTTTTGTCTGGCAGGGGGCGCAGTACGAAGGCTTGATCTGCAATTTTCTGGAATTTGCAGGTTCAAATGGAGGCGGTATTGTTATTAAAAACAATAAAATACTGTTGAACACGCCCGAAAACAGGAAAGCATTGCAATTTATGCGGGATATTATAAAAAAACACAAAATTTCTCCGCCAAATACATTTACCGAAATGAAGGAGGAGGAAGCGAGAGCTTCT